>DASSPH010000082.1 GCA_035699745.1 Vicinamibacterales bacterium | reverse complement strand
CGGGGCCCGCCGCCAGGTATTGCCATTGGGAGGACATTTGTTTGTGAAGAAATTACTTGGGCTGGTGTTTGGAATCATCATTGCCGCCGCGGCAGCCGCGGCGGCGCAGGGCACTACCGGCACGATCGCCGGCCGGCTCGTCGACACGCAGGGGCTGCCGATCCCCGGGGCGACGATCAGCGTGATCGGGACGCAGGGAACACGGACGACGGTGACGGACGGCGAAGGACGGTTCACCGTACCGTTCCTCGCTCCCGAGTCGTATGCCATTCGCGCGGAGCTGCCGGGGTTCGAAACCGTGTCGCGTTCGGCGATACAGGTCCGGCTGGGACAGACGGCCGACCTGCCGCTGACGATGCGGGTGGGCGGCGTCAACGAGAGCGTCGTGGTCAAGGCTGACTCGGGGCTGGTCGACACGACGTCGGCGGCCATCGGCTCGAACCTGGACAGCGATACCCTCGCCCGCCTGCCGGTCGGCCGGCGCTTCAGCGACACGCTGTATCTGACGCCGGGCGTCAGCACGGGTGGCGCGGTCGGCGTCGCCAACCCCTCGGTCGAGGGATCGAGCGGTCTCGAAAACCAGTACGTCATCGACGGCGTGAACATCACCAACGGCGGGTTCGGCGCGCTCGGCTCGTACTCGGTGGTGTTCGGGTCGCTCGGCAACGGCACGCCGTTCGATTTCATGCAGGAAGTGCAGGTCAGGACCGGCGGCTACGAAGCGGAGTTCGGTCAGGCCACGGGAGGCGTGATCAACGTCGTCACGAAGAGCGGCTCGAACCAGGTCAGGGGCAGCGCCTTCGGCTATGCGCGTCCGCAGCGGCTCGAATCGAAGTACGACACGGTGCAGACCATCGAAGGCACCGTCAACGTCATCGGCAACAGCCTCAGCGATGCCGGCGGCACGATTGGCGGGCCGCTGCTCCACGATCGGCTGTTCTACTTCGCCGCGATCGATCCGCAGTGGCAGACGACGACGTTTGTGGCGCCTGACGGGTTTCCCCTGCAGGCGCTCGGCGGCGTCGACCGCGATCGCCGTCTCACCAACTATGCCGCCAAGGGTACCTGGCAGGCCACCGCCGCGCACCACATCGATGCGTCCTTCTTCGGCGACCCTGCGATCGGCGACCGCGGTCCGCAGCGCAGCGGCGCGCTTCTCAGTCAGCAGACGACGGCCTACAGCTCCCTCGAGTACGGCGGCCACAACCAGACGGTTCGCTACAACGGCGTCGTCACGCCGCGCGTGCTCGTCGAAGCCTCCGTGGGCCGGGCGTTGAACCGCATCGTCGAGGCGCCGTCAGTGGACGAGTGGCGCATCCGCGACAACCGTGTGACGCCCAGGGTGATCACCGGCGGTCTCGGCTTCTTCGAGCAGGGCAACCGCAGTGACAGCTGGCAGTTCCAGGCCAAGGCCACGAACCTGGTCGGAGCGCACCAGATTCGCTACGGTGTGGATTACCAGCACGTGGACTTTTCGCAGCTCATTCAGAACACCGGGCCGACCTTCACCGCCCCGAACGGCCAGCAGACCGCCACCGGCGCGGTGATCGACATCTTTCCGGACACGAACTTCGACCAGATTTACCACGTGGCCAGCGCCAGCCTCACCTCCGCCAGACCGACGTCGCAGCACTACGCCGCGGTGTTCCTCGAGGACGAGTGGAAGATCGGAGGCGCGCTGACCGTCAAGCCCGGCGTGCGCTACGAGCAGGAAACGCTCGCCGGCACGCTGGTCGACGATTTCGCACTGAAGGGGAACTGGGCGCCGCGGATCGGCGTGGTCTGGGATCCGACACGCCGCGGCGTCGCCAAGGTGTTCGGGAACTTCGGCCGGTACTACGCGCGTGTGCCGAACGATCTGGCGGCGCGTGCGCTGTCGGGGGACGCCAGCATCACGGCGGACTACTTCGATGCGAACCTGACGCGCCCGGTGCCGGACGGGATCCTGACGACCAATCCGATTACCGGCAAGACGACGACCACGCACTTCGCCCTGCTCGGCGGGAACGCGGACGCGATCGACCCGCGCGCCAAATTGAGCTACTACAACGAATGGATCGCCGGCGCCGAATATACGCTCGTGCACGGCCTCAACGTCGGGGCGCGCTTCATCCATCGCGACATCGGCCGCGTGCTCGAGGACGTGCAGGCATACCCGATCGTTGCGGCGTCGGCCGGCCTGCCCGGCGCGGCCACGGCGGACTATCTGCTCACCAATCCGGGTCCGCAGACGCCGGTGATCCAGGACCTTCCTGGATTCACGGTCGCCTTCGAGGCGCCGGTGCACGACTACAACGCCGTCGAGGTCAGCGCGCAGAAGCGCTTCTCCGGGCGGTGGGCGCTGACGTCCTCATATCGCTGGTCGCGGCTGACGGGCAACTTCGAAGGATTCTTCCGCAACGACAACGGCCAGTCCGACCCGGGTATCACGTCGTTGTACGACTATCCGACCGACGATCCGAGCTACACGGCCGTCGGCGTCCCGGAGTTTGGCTACACCGGCGACATCCGCTTCCTCGGGAAAGCCGGCGAGGGGCCGCTGCCGCTCGACCGGACGCACGATGTGAAGCTGTTTGCCAGCTATGCCTTCCGCACGGGGTTGAACGTGTCCGCCGGCCTCGAAATCGAATCGGGCGCGCCGCTCACCGCCTTTGCCGCGCATCCGATCTACGGCGGCGGCGGCGAGATTCCGCTGACCGTGCGGGGAGCGGGATTCGAGACCTCCGAGGGATTCCGGACCCGCACGCCGTGGACGAAACCCGTGAGCGCCGGTGCGTCATACGATCTTCGCGTCGGCGCCCGGACGCTTCGGCTCAGCGCAGACGTGTTCAACGTGTTCAACGCGCAGACGGCGCTCGAGTACGCCTCGTTCTCGGAACTGGGCTTCAACACGCCGAACGCGGACTTCGGCCGCGCCGGGGTCTCGAACAACCTGGGCGGTCAGCAGTTCGCGACGCCGCGCCAGGTCCGGGTGGGCGTCCGGTTCGAGTTCTAGCGTCACACCTCACGCTGCAGCGCCAGACCGGAGCCGAATCGAGTGGTGACGGTTCCGGTCGCACGAAACCCGCACGCGAGGTAGAAGCCCTCGGCGTGCGGGTTTCCCACGACGTGAAGCAACCGCGCCGCGCGCTGCTTCGCGACCGTGGCACAGCGATCGATCAGGAGCCGGCCCACTCCGTGCTTCCAGACAGTCGGATCGACGAACAGCGCGTCGAGCTCGGCATCCCCATCGCGGCGCGGCAGGACTGCCGCGAACCCCAGAACCTCGCCGAGCCTTTCGGCGACGAAGACGTGCCCGTCGGCGATCTGCTCCGGCGGCAGCGCAATCGCATCCGGGTGCATGAGCAGCGCCGGGCGATCTCCGGGGTTCGCGAGCGAGGCTCGCCATTGCAGCGCCTCGAGCTGTGCTCGTTCGTCCGCTCGGGCCGGCCGAATGACCAGGTCGGCGATCATCAGAGCACTCCTGCGAAGGTCACGACAGTCCGCGCACCAGCGCGCCCAGGGCATCGGCGAGCAGCCGGGAAAGGCGGGCGTCGCCCGCGATGCTGACCGCATCCCACGATCGGCCATCGAGCGGCACGACGATCGACGCGTCTTCAACGACACGGGCGGACATCGTCGTGAGGGTCTCTTTGAGCGACGCATGCGCCAGCGTCGCGCGCGCGGAGGCGTTGACGAGCGCGACGGGCTTGTCGATCAATTCGCCGCTGCCGACCACCCAGTCGAGCGCGTTCTTCAGGACCCCGGAGACGCCGTGCGCGTATTCCGGGCTCGAGATGAGCACTGCGTCGCTCGACTCGAGCGCGGCGCGAAACCGACGCACCGATCGAACGGGACGCCCCTCGAGATCGGGATTGAAGGGCGGGATGTCGCCGAGGCCGGAGTAGACGGACACGGCGACACGCGGCGGTGCGAGTCGAGCAGCGGCGTCGACCAGCGCCGCGTTCGACGAGCCACTGCGAAGACTTCCCGAAACGGCCAGCACGCGCACGCCGGCAGGGCTGAGGGCAGCGTGCAGGTGTCTCCACTCGCTCCAGCTGACGACGCCGAGATCCGGCCGCGGGCTGTCGTCCAGCATGGCGATGAACTCCAGCAGATGACCGTCAGGGTCCCGGAAATACAGCGATGCCGCCGGCATCCACCCGATGACGACTGGCTCCGTCGTGGCGCGGCCGTCGAAGTCGAGCGCCGTCAGACCGGATCGGTGCAGCACGTCCGCTGCCTCGAGCACCGCCGCCAGGTCCGTGGCAAACGCGACGTGCCCGGTGACGCGCTCCGGCCCCGAGCCCGCTGCCCACAACCCGAGCATGCCGCTGCCGGGCGCGCCGATCCAGAAGAATGCGGCGCGGTCGCCGGCAGCGCGATGCGCCAGTTCGAGACCGAGACGATCCCGGTAGAAGGAAATCGATTCGTCGAGCCGTCGAACCGTGAGATGGGCTTCGAAGAGCCGGTCGACGACACCCGCCATGGGTCTTCTCCTCCTGGTTGCGCCGGATCGCTAGCGCGGGAGCTTCCGAATCCGATCGAGCGCGAGTGGCCCTGATCCACCCAGCACGAGCGCGGCGAGGGCGGCGAGATACAGCAGGTCCGTCTCGTAACCTGGCGGCCCGAACTGCGCGCCTGCGGCCGTGATGGCCCGGAGCTTGATCGAACTGAATCCGTACGGCAGGTGAACGGTGATCGCCGCCACGAGCAGGATCGCCGAGAGCGGAATGCTGAAGAGCGGAATCCACGCGCCGGCGAGAACCGCGAGCCCGCCGGCGACTTCACCGGCGATCGTCAGCCAGGCCATGGCGTGCGGGGCGGGCACCCCGAGGACCTGCAGCATGTCGCCGAAGTGCGCCGGCCCGTTCATGATCTTGGCCATGCCGTGCGCGACGAAGCCGTAGCCGACGATCAGCCTGAGGGGCACGGGCGCCCAGCGCCGGGCCGCCGAAAGTGTCTGAAGTGATAGCACGAACCCTCCACTTCATTAAGGTTCGCCGCCGCCGGAAATATTCCGCGAGCGGGAATAGCCGCGGTCCTTGCGGCAATAGAAAGTCGAGACGGTGGAATATTTCTGGGGGCTCAGTGTTTTCTCTGTCAGCCGCGAACAACGTCGACTGCGGTGGGGGCCAGTACTTCCTCAATCTGTCACAGCCGATGCCGAAAGAGTCAGGCGTTCGCGACGAGCCACGCGGCTGGAGCAGCTTCGAGGAAGAAGCGCTGCCGCACGCGGCTCGGTTGTTCCGTCACGCGATGTGGCTCGAGCGCAACCGGGCCGACGCGGAGGATGCCGTCCAGGAGACGATGGTCCAGGCGATGCGGTCATTTCACCGCTTCCAGCCCGGAACGAACTGCCGCGCGTGGCTCATCACGATCCTTCAGCGCATTATCAGCAACCGGCGGCGGGCGCGCGGACGGTCGATCCTGGTGAGCGATCCCGACGACCGGATCGCACAGTCGACGCCGTTCGTCCCGCCCGCCGCGCAGGAGCTGACGGACGAGCTGGTGTTGAGCAGCCTGCGCCAGCTGCCGGTGATGTTCCAGAACGTCATCCTGCTGTGTGACGTCGAAGACCTGTCGCACAAGGAAGCCGCCGAGGCGTTGGACATTCCCGTGGGGACCGTGATGTCCCGGCTGCATCGAGGCCGAGCGCGCCTCAGAGCGGCGCTCGCTGCCGTGGACGTCGTCTCGCTCGAGAACGTGGAGGCGTCATGACCTGCCGTGACCTCCGCCACCTCGCCGACGTCTTTCTGTCGGCGGAGACGGCGCCGGAAACGAATCACGACATCCTGCGGCACGTCGACATGTGTGCATCGTGCCGCGCCGATCTCGACGGACGGCGGCGCGTCCGAACGGCGCTTCGCCGCGCGTTCACCACCGCCCCGGCCCTGGCGCCGCCACTGGAGTTCACCGCGGATCTGCGCAGGCACCTCCTCGAAGACGCCAGGCGCGATCAACCGTGGCCGATGTCGCGGCGCTCGTGGCTGGGGCTCGCGGCCGGGCTGGTGCTGACCGCTGGACTGACCGGCCGTTTGATGACCGATTCCGCGGACAGTTCCGTGGACGCGCTGGTGCGCGATGCACTCGGCGACCATCGGAACTGCGCGCTCCAGCACCGGCTGACGAGAATGCCCGTCCCGCTGCCGGAGGCCGCCGCCGAGTTCGACGAAGCGTACCGGCTGCTGATGACCGCGCCACCCGACGAGGTGTCCGCACCCGGCGGCCGGATCCGCGTCCGCGGGCGGCACGCCTGCGCCTACGATGGCCGACGCTTCGGACACGTGATCATGCAGTACCGCGATCACACCGTCTCACTGCTCATGACCGCCCGCAGCAGCCGCGCCGGTGCAGGTGTTCGCGAGGACGCGATCCCGCATCTGGTAGGAGGCCCGGCGAGTGGATTGTCGGTCGTATCCGTCGACGCGTCGGGGCGTTCGATCCTGCTGGTCGGAGATCTGGAGGGCGCGGAGCTGACCAACCTGTCTCGGATCGTGGTGACGCCGCTGGCGCAGCGTCTGATGGGAGCGGTGCTGCCGTCGGCGGTCACGAGGATCGCAGCGCGCTGACGAACGCGTCCAGCTCGGCTTCGTTCAGATCCGAGACGGCGGAGAACCACATTCCGCCCGCCGTCCAGCGACGGACGTGAAAGCCGCGCACCGATCGTGCCGCAACGCCGGCAGTGGCGGTCCCGGACGGAGCGACAAACACATTGATCACGTGCTGGCGCCGCTGATACACGAGCGCCGCCACCAGCTGCCCCGCCACGTAGTCGACGCGGCCGCCGACCAGCGGATAGCCCTGCCCCGCCAGGTCCGTGACGGGCGGCGAAAAGTCCAGCTTGCCGATGAACCACGGTTTCACCGTGTGCTGGTCGGTCGAGCGGACGTCGAGCAGGTGATCGGCCATCAGCGATCGCACGTGCCCGTCGACGAGCGCCTGCGCCGCGTCACTCGCCGGTGCCGGCCGCAACGGCAGGAACGTGACGGTGCGGGCGGCAGCCAGCACGACAACGGCCGCCGCCGCAATCAGGCCGAGCCTGCGCAGCGACCGCATGCGCGACGCACGCAATGCAATCGTCGCGCGCACACCCGGGGGCGTCTCGAAATAGGGAATCGCCTGGAGCGCGCGTTTCAGCGCCTGCCGCTGGCGGAGGCGCGCCGCGCATGACGCGCATCCGTCCAGGTGCGTGCGCGCCGCGGCGTCCGCCTCCGCCGGAAGCTCGCCGTCGACGTAGGCGTCCAGATCGCGGTCCAGACAGGCGCAGGTCACAGCATCACCTCCGGAGCGGATTGCACACTGAGTGTCTCGAGCAAGCGCTCCCGTCCGCGGGAGATCCTCGACATCACGGTCCCGATCGGAACGCGCAGCGCCTCGGCGATCTCCTTGTACGAGAGCCCTTCGATGTCGCGCAGGACGACCGCCTCGCGGAACTCTGCCGGCAGCGCCTCGAGGGCGCGGCGCACCCGCGCGACGGTGTCCTGCTGCGCCAGCTGCTGCTCGGGATCGAGCGCGTCATCGGGACGGTCGTCGCGCGACTGCATGTCCATCGGATGCTCGACGGCCATCCCAGGGCGCGACTGCCGGCTGTACCAGGTGTTGCGGACGATGGCGAACAGCCACGGCCGCGGATTGCCGTCCCGCAGCGACGCCAGAAAACGCATCGCCCTCATGCACGCCTCCTGGACAAGGTCCTCGGCGTCCACGTCGTTTCTGGTGAGCCAGCGCGCGTAGTTGAACGCCGCGTCCAGATGCGGCATCACGGCGTCTTCGAACCTGCGCCCCGCCATCACCTCGTAATACCCGGGCGCCGCCGGGTCTATTCCCGGGCATCGCGAGGAATAGAACCTTCGTCGGATCGGTATCACGACGCAGATGGCATTCGCCGGCCGGCATCACCCGCCATTCATTCGCTGACGACATCCATTTCCAGGAGCAGCATCACGATGGGCTCACATCAGGAAGAAAATCCCGGACGCCGCCACTTTCTCAAGTGCATGGCGTGGGTCGGCACCGGCGCGATCTGGACGGTCGCCGGCGGCATTCTGCGCGCCTCGCCGCTGGAGCAGGCAATGGCGCAGGGTGCCATGGCGTCATCCGGCGGCGGTCTGCGCTTCGTCCAGATCAGCGACAGCCACATTGGATTCGACAAGCCCGCCAACACCGACGTTGCGGCCACGCTTCGCTCCGCGGTGGCCAAGATCAAGGCCGGCCCGGAGCCCGCGTTCATTCTGCACACGGGCGATCTGACGCATCTGTCGAGGGAATCCGAGTTCGACGCCCTGCAGCAGATCCTGGGCGAATCATCGCTGCCGGTGCGCTACGTGCCCGGCGAGCACGACGTGCTCGAAGACGACGGCGCGATGTACCTGCAGCGGTTCGGCAAAGGCACGCAGGGCGCGGGCTGGCACAGCTTCGACCACGGCGGCGTGCATTTCGTCGGGCTCGTCAACGTCCTCAACCTGAAGGCCGGCGGCCTGGGAGCGCTCGGCCGCGATCAGCTCGACTGGCTGGAGAAAGACGTGAAGCGGCTCACGAGCAGCACGCCGGTGGTCGTCTTTGCGCACATCCCGCTCTGGTCGGTATATCCCGAGTGGGGGTGGGGCACGGACGACAGCGAGCAGGCCCTGTCCTATTTGAAGCGCTTCGGATCGGTCTCGGTGCTCAACGGCCACATCCACCAGGTCATGCAGAAAGTGGAAGGCAACGTCACCTTCCACACGGCCATGTCGACCGCGTTTCCGCAGCCGGCACCCGGCACGGCGCCGTCCCCCGGACCGATGAAGGTAGCGGACGATCGCCTGCGCAAGGTGCTGGGGCTGGCACGCATGGCGTTTCACGACGTCAATCACCCGATCGCGATTACCGATCTGCCGCTCGAGGCGGAGCCGTCCTCGGGCATCCGCGAGGTCGGTATCGACAATTTCAGCTTCTCTCCCGCGTCGCTTTCCATCCCGCCGGGCACGACCGTCCGCTGGACCAATCGCGACGACATCCCGCACACCGTCGCCGCCGACGATCGGTCGTTCAAGAGCGCGGTACTCGACACCGATGGCCAGTTTGCCCGCCAGTTCACGCAAGCCGGAACGTTCAAGTACTTCTGCTCGCTTCACCCCCGCATGACGGGAACGGTGGTGGTCGCATGAAACCTGTGTCGCGTGAGCGTGTCGGTCTGCGGCCGTGACTGGCGGGCGCATCGGGAATGCGGCCGGCCTCGGCGGGTATATCCACTGAGAGCATTCACTGTCATCACAGGAGCTGAGATGAAGAACATCGTATACGGCGGGTGCCTCGCGCTCGCCATCACCGCCGCGGCCGGTGCGCAGGACAAGGGTCCGGCGCGCGCCGATCACGGCAGCCACATGCCGGCCGGGCAGACCTACTCCGGCTGTCTCGACCGAACCGAGAACGGGACGTTCGTGCTCACGCAGGTCGCCGCGCCAAAGGAAAAGGGCGCGAAGACGGGTCGGACGATGAAGGACGACGGGATGATGAACGACGGCATGAAGAAGGACGGGATGAAGAAGGACGGGATGAGGAAGGACGCGATGAGGAAGACGGCGGCCGCCCCGGACACGGTGCACGTCTCGTCCACATCCGTCGACCTGGCGTCGCACGTTGGCCAGAAGGTGTCGGTGGCCGGGACGCGCGGCGAGATGGAAGGCATGGTGGAACTGGCGGTAACGTCGCTGAAAACCGTGGCGAAGTCGTGCGGTTGAGGGCCGTTCCGACCGCAGCCTCATCCGGAGGCCGGTGATGATCGCCGTTGGACTGTTCGTCCTGCTCGAGGCGAAGCCCGGGAAGGAACGAGAGCTTGCCGCGCTGCTTCGCGCCGGTCTGCCGCTGGCGCAGGCGGAGCCGGCGACGCTGGTGTGGGTCGGCTTTCAGTTGGGCCCGACCACGTTCGGCATCTTCGATGCGTTCGCCGACGACACAGGCCGGCGCGCGCACCTGTCCGGTCCGATCGCCGCAGCGCTGGCGCAGCAGGCTGGCGACCTGCTCGCGCGTCCGCCGGCGATCGAGCGGCTGGACGTACTCGGGGCGAAGCTGCCGTCGCCCGGCGTCTGACGAAGGCAGGTCGGATCACGCGGATCCCGTCGCGAGTCGCGGCGATCCGCGTGATCAGCGGCACTTCGGCATGCGGAGGGCTCCGATCTTCGTCGAGTAGGTCTGCGCATCCTTCTTCAGGTAGTCGCCCACGTACCAGACCGTGCAGTCGTCCGACGGGTCGATCGCCGTGGTCGTGTAGTCCTCCCAGCGCAGCGTGCCGGTCTGCGACGCCTGCCCCTCGACCAGTACCGTCTCGCGCAGGCCGAGCGTGCCCGGCGGATCCGACGGCACGCGGGCGGCGAACCGCTGGCCGGCAAAGTGCGGCGTGCCGCCGAACGAGTAGCCGATGCCGATGTTGCCGAACTTGTCGATCGCCGGGCTCGCCATCCAGCGGAAGAACCGATCCGGCGCGTAGGTGCCCTGCTGGTGCAGCGTCACCTCGCGTCCCTTGCCGATCAGGAACTCGTACCAGCGCACGCCGCCGCCGCCCGCGGCGGTGTCCACCGAGTGCACGCCGACGATCGATTCACGGCTGCCGACGCGCCGGTAGACCAGCCGCGACATGATCTTGTCGCCCTGCGCGTCCAGCCCGCGATCCGTCCCCGGCTGCGGCACGCAATTCGTGAGCTGCCCGCCGCAGAGATATCGGTACGGCGCGACCGCAATCTTCTTCGGTCCGACCAGCTTCGTGTTGGCCGGCGTCGTCCAGTCGACGTGGAACTGCCACCAGTCGATCGTGTCCGCTTCGAGGATCCTGTCGAGTTGTGTGCCGCCGGCGGCCATCATCACGTTCGGCGCGCCG
The DNA here is from genome assembly GCA_035699745.1 of Vicinamibacterales bacterium. Taxonomy (NCBI): domain Bacteria; kingdom Pseudomonadati; phylum Acidobacteriota; class Vicinamibacteria; order Vicinamibacterales; species Vicinamibacterales bacterium. The sequence goes on along the minus strand of DASSPH010000082.1, from coordinate 43,661 downwards.
CGCGGCGGCAGCGCCTTCCCGTCGATGTCCGCGTTGTTGAGGAAATTCACGTTGTGCGCGATGACGCACTGTTCGGCGGCGGGACGCCCCTTCAGCATCTTCTCGCGATCGGCGACGCAGGCGTGCTTCTCCGTCGCGATCGTCTCGGAAATGCGATCGTCGCCGGTGCTGGTCGGGTTGTAGTAGCCGTCGATCCAGATCGCCGGCCGAGGATAGTCGGGAAACAGCGGCCGCTCGAAGGCGTAGCGGTGATACGCGCCGAGCGGGTCCGGTCCGGTGCTCAACGCGTAACACATGGCGTAGGTGCTCGACGGCGGCGGCGGCGCGGGCGTGCCGGCGGCTTGACCGCCGCGGCCTCGCCCCTGCGCCGGCGGCGGCGGAGCGGGCGGATTCGCCGGCAGCGCGGCAGCCGGGCCCGGCGTCGACGCTTGTCCCGGGCGTGCGAGCTGCCCCGGACGCGCAGGCTCGCCGACCGGCGGACGATCGCCGACCTCGCTGAGCGGAATGCGGGAGAAGATCGGCATCGTGATCAGCCAACGATCCGCCAGCTGATCGTAGCGAACGACGGCGTCGCCGTTGTTCCGTGCTTCGCACGGTCCGCCCAGCCCGGCAAAGACGGTGTTGGTCGGCACTGCGCCGTACAGCACGCGGCCCGTCACGTCGTATCGCTTCCCCTTCTTGGTGAAGATCGCGAGGCGGGAATTCACCGTCTGCACGATGTGGTCGGGCCCCACCGCCAGACCGTTGTCGGAGGGATTGCGTCCTTCGGCCTTGCCGTGCGGGCCGTCGAAGCCGATGCCCAACCCGTCGAAACTCTCGACCAGCGCCGCCGCCGGCCGGCTGCCCGGCGCGGTCTGCTCCACGCCGGGCGGCGGCGCGAATGCCGCCGCGATCCCGATCGCCACCATCGCGCCTGCACGCATCATCGGTCCGTCCCCTTCTTGCTGTACCAGAACTCGAGCTGCTCCCGCCGTTTCAGCGCGCCAGGGCGCAGCATCCGGACGGCGAGCCACAGCGCGTGGCTCGGCGAATATGCGTGCGCCTTGCGTCCGGATGTCACGACGTGCTCGCGCAGAATCACGAAGCGGCCGATGCGCTTCAGCGCGCGGCTGAGATGAATCTCCTCGCTGGCGAAGTAGCGCTCGTCGAAGCCACCCACCCGCTCGAACGCGTCACGGCGCGCGAACAGGAAACAGCCCGCCGCCCATCCCATCGTCCGCATGAACCATACCGTGACACCGATCGTGCGCCGCGCCCACGCGGGTGTGCCGGCATCGAACCGCGGAGACGCGCCGCCCCCGACCGCGCCCGCCGCCAACTGCGCCAGCGCGGCGCCGAGCGTCACGGCCGGCACGACGGTATCCGCGTCGACGAAGACGAGCCGATCGCCGCGCGCGCCGCGCGCTCCGGCATTGCGGGCGCCGGCGATCTGGCGCACGTCCGCGGCGATGATGCGCGCCCCCTGCGCCGACGCGATCGCCGCGGTGCGGTCGGTGGACGCATCGTCCACGACCACGATCTCGAATGGCACGCCGCACTCCCGTGCGGCGCGGTCGGCGGCGCGCACCGTCTGCCGGATCAAGGCTTCTTCGTTGTGTGCCGGGATGATGATCGAGACCAATCGCGGTTCATTCCAGCGACGCAGCCAGCGTGTCGCACAGCAGCTCGCCGTCGGCGGCATCGAACGGCATCGGCGGACGGATCTTGAGCACGTTCGAGAACGCCCCTTCCGTACCGATCAACACCCCGCGATCGCGCATGCGGTTGACGATCGCCGCCGCCTCCTCGGCTGCCGGCGCGAGAGTGTCGCGGTCCTTCACCAGCTCGATCCCGAGGAACAGTCCGGAGCCGCGGATGTCCCCGACCAGAGGATGACCGCCGACACGCGTGCGGAGGCGCTGCAACAATCCGCCGCCCACTTCCAGCGCGTGCTCCTGCAGGCGCTCCGCCTCGACCACGTCGAGCACCTCGAGGCCTACCGCGCACGCGACGGTGCTGCCGCCAAACGTGCTGAAGAATTCCATGCCGTTGTCGAACGAGGCGGCGATCTCCGGCGTGGTGACCACCGCGCCGAGAGGATACCCGTTGCCAATCGGCTTTCCCAGCACGACGATGTCGGGGACGACGTGCTGCGCCTCGAAGGCGTAGAAATGCGTGCCCAGGCGTCCGTACGCGGTCTGCACCTCGTCGGCGATGCAGACGCCCCCGGCGCCGCGGACGATGGCGTACACCGAGGCCAGGTACCGATCCGGCAGGACGATCTGGCCGGCCACGCTCGGCGCGCTCTCGGCGACGAACGCTCCCGGGTTGGCGACGTAACGGGCGAACTCCGCGTATTTCTCGCCGGCCCGCGGATCGTCGCGGCGGAACTTGCCGCGGTAGGTGTCCGGCAGCGGCAGCACGTGCACCCATGGCGGCGCGCCGTCGCCGCCGGGGCCGTTGAACTTGTAGGGGCTGATGTCGACGAGCGTCGTGGTGTTGCCGTGGTACGCGCCGTCGAGCACGACGACGTCGCGGCGCCGGGTGTGGGCGCGCGCCAGCCGCAGCGCCAGCTCGTTGGCCTCGCTGCCGGAGTTCACGAAGTAGCAGATCCGCAGCGGGGGCGGCAGCGTCGCGGTCAGCCGCTCGGCGAACATCGCCAGCTTGTCGTGCAGATACCGGGTGTTGGTATTGAGCACGAGCATCTGCTCGGCGGCGGCGCGCACGATCCGCGGGTGCGAGTGGCCGGCATGCGGAACGTTGTTGTAGGCGTCGAGATACCGGCGACCGGTGTGGTCGTACAGGTACTGCATCCAGCCGCGGACGATCTTCAGCGGACGCGCGTACGACAGCGAGAGGTTGGGGCCGATCACCCGCCGCCGCGCCGCGAGCGTCTCCTCCGGCGTGCGCCCGCGCGCCGCACGGAACGCCGATTCGACCGCCGCCGGATCGAGCGCGGCCAGCCGCGGCAGCGTCGCGGCGATCGGTCCCTGGCTCACGCCGAGATAGGCGTCCTCGGGGCGCTGTTGCTGCTGCTCCGCCGCAATGCAGACGCTCATGCACAGGCGCAGCAGAATCAGCCCGAACAGCGTCGCCACGTCGTCGTCGTCGAGCGGACGCAGCTGCTGGTAGCCGCGCACCACGTGGACCGCGGCGGCGAGCGGATCGGGCTTTCCCAGCACCGCGTACGCGGCGGCGACCGCGAGGTCGGCGGTCGCGTAGGAATGGACGATGTCGCCGAAGTCGAGGATGCCGGCGACGCGCACGTCCACGAGCACGTTGTGGTCGTTCGGATCGTTGTGCACCACCGCCCGCCGCAGCGTGTCGAGCCGCGGGCCGTCGCGAAAATCGACCTGCTGCGCCACCCGGCCGACCAGCCCGCGCAGCTCCGGGTCGGCGATGCGGGGCGACAGCTCGTGGACGAGGGCCAGTCCGCGGGCGAGATCCCAGTGGAACTCGCGATGCACGGCCGGATGATCGAAGTGCTCGAGCGCCGCGTCGAGCTCGGCAACGGCGGCGCCGAGCGACTCGAGCAACGCCGGCGGGTGGTCCGGCAGCGAGGCCAGCGGCACGCCCGGCAGCCAGGTGAGCAGGCGGACCAGGTGGGTCGTCCAGGCGTCCGTCGTCAGCACGCCGATCTGATCGCCGTCCACGGTCGGAATCACGCGCGGACACAGCGTCGTCGATCGGGCGACGTGCGCGAGCGCGGCATTCTGCGCCTCGATCAGGGCGCGATCGTCGGTGCTGTTGGCGATCTTCAGCACGAAATGATCGCCCGCGGGCGTGCGCAGCACGAAGTTCTGATCGCGTTCGCTGGGCAGCGGAGACGCCGCGGCGTCGACGCCGAACATCCGCTGCGCGAGCGCGGCGGCCTCATCGGCCGTCAGTGCGGGCGCATGCCGGAGAACGTCCATCGCCCAATTATGGGGGATCGGCAGGCAGCAGGCGGCAGGCGGCAGGCGGCAGCCGGCAGCCTTCAGAGATCTCTTCTCTGAAACTGCCAGTAGGCCGCGGCGCTGAGCACCGCGGACGCGATGAAGAGGATGGTGACGTTGCGCGGCGTTTCGGCGTCGCCGGCGATCACCGACAGCGCCGGGAAATAGTGGAACGGCGACAGCCAGGCGATCACTTCCATCGGCCGCCATCCGAGGGCGATGAAGTCGACGTTGTACAGCACCACCGCGGTCAGCGCCGCGATCGTGAACGCGGTCGACCAGCGGCGCGACCGTGACGCGACCAGCAGCGCGAAGCCGGTGAAGCAGGAGGTGACGGCGAACTGGTTGAACAGGAGCCGGGCGCGCAGGTCCGCTGCCGGCACGTCGAGCTGCGCCGCGTCGAACAGCCGGACGCCGATGACGGTGCCGGCAGCCATCACCAGCAGCACGAGCGCCGCCGTGAGATGCGCGAGCAGCAGCGAACGCGTCACCAGCCGATGCCGCGGCACCGCACGCGCCAGCTCGAGATCGACCAGGCCGGCTTCCACTTCGTGCGCGATCTCGGTGGCCGGATACATGGCCATCACGGCAATCGTCATGCAGACGATGGGATGGAAGTAACCGAAGGAGACCGTTCCCTTGAACGTCGCGAGGATCAGCGCCTTGCTGCCCAGCCCGCGCTGCAGGAAGCCCGGGAGCAGGTTCGCCATGCTCGAGAACGAGCTGGCGCGCTGGATCTCGACCGCCTGGGCGATGATCAGGACCTGAAGGCCCCCGAGCACCAGCACCGTCGCGATCAAGGCGAAGCGGATCTGATACGCCGATCGGGCGAGCAGCGCGATCACCGGGCGGCGCCTTTGTAGAACTGCGCGATGTAGTCTTCGAGCTTGAACGGCGCGATCGAGAGATCGCGCACCGGGAGTCCGCCGAGCATCGCGACCAGCGTCCCTGCCGGGCCGCGCACGTCCAGCGTCCACTCGGCCGGACTGGCGGAGACGACGGCAATGCCGTCGGCGTCGCGCGGCGGCGGCACCGGGGCCGTGAACGTCACGCTGACCCGGCGCCGTGCGTCGCGCTCGAGATCCGCCAGCGTTCCGGTCGCCACGATCCGGCCGCCGCGCACCAGGCCGATCCGGTCGCAGGTCTGCTCCACTTCCGCGAGCACGTGCGACGACAGCAGCACCGTGGTGTCGCCGCGCTGCTTCAGGTCGACGATGGTCTCGCGGAAGGCCTGGACCATCAGCGGATCGAGCCCGGCGGTGGGCTCGTCGAGGATCAGCACCGGCGCCCGCGTCATCAGCGCCTGGATGATCCCGATTTTCTGCTTCATGCCGTGCGACTGCTCGCGGAGCGGACGCCGCTGATCGATCTCGCTCACGTCGAACCGTCGCAGGAGCTGCTGCAGGTAGTCGGCCGGCACCGGACGGCTGTCGAGCCGCGACAGGTACGCGAGATAGTCGCGGGCGGTGAGATCGGGATAGACGGGCAGGTCTCCCGGCAGGTACCCGATCCGCCGCCGCGCCGCGAGGCTGTCGCGATGACAGTCGATGCCGAGGACGCTGGCGCGGCCGCGCGTCGGGCGCAGCAGATCGAGCAGGAGGCGGATCGTCGTGGTCTTGCCGGCGCCGTTCGCGCCGAGGAAGCCGTAGACCTCGCCCGGCGCCACGCTGAAGGAGAGGTCCTCGATTCCCACCACCGCGCCGTAGTATTTGGTCAGGTTCTCGACCCGGATGGCCGGGACGGCGGCGTCCATCACCGCCCTTGCTTCAGTCTGGTGAGCTCGCGCAGCGACAGCATCACCACGTCATGGCTCGGGATGGGCGAACCTTCGCCGCCGATCACGATCTCTCCCGCGCGCTTCGGCACGGCGAACGCCTCCGCTGGAACGCTCGCCACGACGCTGTGGCTGATCAGGCGGTACGACAGGCTGTAGGGCTGCTTCAGGAAGGATCCGCTGACCGACAGCTCCGTGATCCGGTAGTCGCGGGCGTCGATCAGGACGCGCGCTTCCGTCAGGTCCCACACCGGACTGGTTCCCGGCCCGGCGACGCGCGGAACTTCGATGCGATACAGCTTGCCGTGCGGCCCGTCGATCGTCTCGACGACCTGGGTGCCGCTGGCCTGCATCATGCCGATCGACGCCTCCATGTGGAGGCGCTCCATCTCCGGCAGCGAGAGCCCCGCGTCCTTCGCCGGCAGCGACACCTCGAATCGATACGGCTGCCCGTCGACGAGGAGCGACGTGACGCGGCGGCGCGTCTGCGGATCCTGCGCGATCGAGGTCACCATGCCGCCGTCAGGGGCGTAGCTCGCGAAGCGGAACCGGCCGCGGACGTTGTGATCGATCGCCTGGCGGATCCGGTAGGTGCCGTCCGACGAATCCGGCATCATCTCTTTCGGCACGCCGTCGAGCACCAGCTCGTATTCGAGCAGCTCGATCCCGCCGGTGACGCTCGCGGACAGCTGACTCGCGGACCTGGCGAGAATCGCCGAAGCGGACAGCGTCGAGTCGGTCTTGCGGAGCACGGGCGCGACGAACAGCACCGCAATCAGCGTCGCCGCCGCGGCGCTCGCGCCGTAGACCCAGCCGCGGCGCGCGTGCGGGAGCCGGATGCCGGCGGACGCCTGGCGGCGCAGCCGCGTGGCCCCGGCGGGGCGCTGGGAGGCGTCCGCGGCCAGCCGCGCGTCCACCCGCGCCGTCAGCGACGCCGGCACGGCGACCGGCGGCGCGAGCGCGTCGCGCATCTGGCGCATCAGCGCAACCCGCGCGCGCACCCTGCCGGCACAGTCGGCGCAGCTCGCCGCGTGCGCCCGGATCTCGTCGGTCGCCTCGCCGTCAGCGAGCGCCTGGATGTGATGGTCGTTCAAGCAACTCATAGGCCTCTCCGTCCTTCCGTGTGCCGGCCCACCGGTCCACCGCACGCGCGAGCAGGCGTCCCACCGAGACGGGATTGATGCCGGCGGCCGCGGCGATGTCGCGATACGACAGCCCTTGCGCGCGCAGCACCAGGAGGAGCCGGTCGCGCCGGGACAGGTCCCGCAACGCGGCACGCGCGCGGGTCAGACGGCCGTCCTCGTCCGGCAACAGCGGCGGCGGCACCCGCCCGTCGTGCGCGGAACTCCAGGGCACCCACCGCATGCGGCGCCGCTGCCGATCGCGCGCCGCGTGCGCCGCCACAGTGAACAACCAGCCGCGCGGGTTCGTGAGGCTGCCCTGGGCCTCCAGATGCGTGAGCAGCTTCAGGAAGGTCTCCTGCACCACGTCTTCCGCGTCCTGGCGATGGCGCACCAGGACGGCCGCGAAGCGAAAGATCGCCGCGCCGTGCTGCCGGAAGAGATCCCGCGCCGCCTCGGAGGTGCCGTCCATACGAGCCGTCCAGAGGTATAACGCAGGAGGCGCCCCTTTTGTGACCCTGACTGCCGGCTGCCCGGGGTGCCGGCTGCCCGGGGGCCAGGTCTGCAAACCGGCGCAATCGGTGCCAGGTCTGTAAACCGCCGCAACAGGGGTCAGGTCTGCAAATCAGCGCGAAGTGGGTGCCAGGTCTGTAAACCGGCGCAATCGGGTGCCAGGTCTGTAAACCGTCGCGGCAGGGGTCAGGTCTGCAAACCGGCACAACCGGGTGCCAGGTCTGAAGACGGACCCGGCTGGGAACCCGGACCACGAGGGCGATTGACAGACCTGACACCGGGAGGCGGCAGCGTGCAGACCTGGCACCGGAGGGTCGGTGCACAGACCTGGCACCGGCGGCGCCCGTTCGCAGACCTGGCACCGGGACCCGGGACGTCAGCGGCGCTTGTAGCGGAACGTGACGGTCGTCGCCTCGTCGATCACCAGCGGCCGCACGAAGCGGTGCGACGTGCCCGAGCGCGGCACGTCCATTCGCACCGGCAGCACACCGGCGGCGCGCCGCTGCAGGTTCTGGACGTTCGCCGACGGCGCCTGGACGACGGACGGGCGTTCGTCGCGGCGTCCCGACTGCACTGCCGCCGACTCCGCCATCACCTGGACCGTCTCGGACAGCGCGCTCAGCCGCATCACGAAGTTCAACTGCACCCCGTGCTGATCGAACTGCACCCCGCGGCGCTGGGTGACGAACCCGGACAGTTCCGCGGTGACCGTGATCGCGCCGGACGGCACACCCGTGACCAGAAACGACCCATCACTCGCCGTCGTCGCTTCCTGTTTCTGACCGGCCCCCTCGATGACGACCGTGACGCCCGGCAGCACGGCGCCGCGTTCGTCGACGATTCGGCCGTTCATCTGCCCGCGATCCGGCTGCGGCAGCGGCGCGATCGCGAACGACATGCCGACGCCGCCGCCGGAGCCGCCGCCGGATCCCGAGATCGAGACCGCCGCCGACACCGGCGCGAGGACGCCGCCGGGCAGATGCGCGAGCGCGATCGTGTTCCCGGCGAAGCGATCGGCGCGGAAGCGATCGGGCAGGAACAGCTCCCACTCGAGAACGTTCACCGGCACGTCCATCTTCGCCAGTTCCATGCGCATGTCCCCCTTCTTCAGGAACGGCGCGCCCGAGTGCTGGTAGACGAACGACACGATGTAGAGACCGGACGGCCGGAATCCCGGACGCAGCAGCGGCACACGCGCCCCGTCGATCCCTTCGGCGGGCCTGGCCGCCGCGCCTTCCACTTCCGCCGACACGATCGCCGCGCCCGGCGGCAGCGACACCTTCATGTAGGCCTGCGCGCGATTGCGCAGGTACAGCGTGATCTCGGTGAGCGCCCGCCCCTCCGGCGTCACCAGCGTGGTCGCGACGCCGCGTTCCGCGACGGCCGACAGCACGGCCGCGTCGGCGAACCGCCGCACGTCGAGGGCGAGCGAGACCGGTTCGTCGGCGGCTCGCTGGTAGCGGTACGCCGCGAGCAGCGATTGCCGCGCCACCGACGCCAATGCAGGGTCCAGCTCGCGGACGTCGATACGCCGCAGCCCCGGCATCTCGGGCGACGTCACCTCCATGGGCCCGAGCCCCTCGATCGCGACTTCGCCGGTTTCACGCTGCGCGGCCGCGATCGTCGGAAGTCCGGTGTCCAGCTTGAACGAGCCGCCCCCATGCGGACGCTCGAGGCTGATCAGGAACTGGTGCCGCCGCAAGCCGGGATCCGCGACGAAAAGCGTGACCGTTCCCTGGCCGGGCTCCGTCCGTTCCAGCGATGGACCGGTCGCGCTCGTGACCTCGTATCCCGCCGGGATCGCCACCGCGATCCGCTCGGGCTCCCCCTGCACCACGGTGACGTTGACCAGCGAGATCAGGCGAATGTCGGCGTCGCCGAGGCTGACGATGGACTTCACGTCCGCGAGCATCCGGAGGTCCCGGGCGCCTGCACTCGCGGCATAGTCGTGCGTCGACCACCACACTTCCGTCGTCACGCCGGGCGTGAGCGTCGCGTCGACGATCGTGCGGCCGTTCGTCGCGCGCCGGCCGAGAATCAGGCCGCTGGACAGGTGCACGTCCGCCTGCTCGCCGGGCACGTCGATCGTCGCCACGGCGCTGCCCGACATCGGAGCCGGGAGCAGGAATGACGCGCGCCCGGGCTGAAACGCCAGCGGAGCGCCGATTTCGAGCGTCGCCGTGAACGGCCCCGGGCCGGCGATGAGCCCGACGTGCGCGCCTCCCTGCGACACCAGCGGCAGCGGACGGTTGTCGAGGCGCGCGTCGAGCACGGTCGCGTTCTTGATCAACGGCACACTGGCGATGCCGGCGCGGAGCACTTCGCCGTCCAGCCGGACCATCGATCGCGCCGTCGTCCCTTCGACGCGGGCGCGGACGTCGGCGCGCGCGAGCGCCGCTGAAACCGGCGCGGTCTCCGGCCCGCCGGGCCGGCGGGTCGACAGATCGAGGAGCCGATCGTATTCGGTGCGCGTCAGCGTCACCGTGCCGGGTACGCCGGCGGGCGGCGTCTGAGCGAACGCCGCAGCCGCGACCGTCACGGCCGCCATCGCGAACGTGATGGCGCGGTACATCAGTGGCCTCCAGTCTTGCGATACCGCACGTCCAGTGCGGGCGCCTGCATTTCCGGCGTCAACTCGGCGGCGAGAAAGACGGATGGACCGAGCGCCGGGAATGTAATGGCGATGGGAATGACCCCCGGCGCGGTGCGTCCGGCCTCCTTCCGGAAGCGATCGACGAGCAGCCTCAGATCGTCCGCGCGATCGGCGGCCGCCTCGCTGGCTTTCTGAGTCACGGCCGTCGGCTCCGCCAGTTCCCCGGCGGCATGGAACACCGTGGCCCATGGGCCGGTGTCGGGCTCGACGCGGAACGATCCGGGACGGGGTTCGACGGCATACCGCGGCGAGTGATGGAGCGTCAGGCCGGTGCGCGACACCGGCAGGTCGACCGCAGGCAGGGTCACACGCGCCTCGCCGCGCTCGATCCATGACGCCGCGCGCTGCAGGTACATCAGTTCGACGATGAACGACGGCGCCTCTTCGCTCGATCGTCCCTTCTTCAACGGCAGCAGCACGCTGCCGTTCGGCCCCATGCCGGGCCTGACGGGACGTCCGGCGAGCGCGGCGCTCCACAGCGTCGACTGCGCCGGGAGCGCGACGGCCAGGAAGCTGCGCTGGTTGTTGCGGACGGCGTAGCGCGCGCGGACCAGGACCTTGCCGTCTTCTCCGAGCAGCGCGTCGTAGCGCGCTTCCTCGACGTTGGCGACGAGCACCGCCTTCGAGGCGTATCGCGTCACCTCGACGGTGAGCGATCGCGCCCCGGATCCCGGCAGGGGATGGAACTTGAACGCGACCATCGACGGCGACTCGCGTCCGGCGACGATGTCGCCGAGATCCGTGGGATCCGCGGCGTCCAGGCCGCGCGGATCGCGGTCGCCGATCTCTCCGGCGCCGACGACGTCGATCGCGACCCCGCCGGTTTCGCGCTCGGCGGCCGGCACGCGGACGAGAGGAATCGCGATCGATCCCTGCCGCGGCGCCTTCACTTCCGCGCCGATCACGATCGACGTCTGCGTGGTGACCGGCTCGAGAAACGTGACGGTGAGACGGTTGCGATCGACGTTCCAGTCGGCCAGCGTCGGGCCCGACACGTGGTTGACGATCAGATCGCCGGGCAGCGCGATCGCGGCTTCGCGCGCCTGCCCTTGCGTGATCTCGAACTGAATGCTGGACGTGATCTGCGTGGCGTCTTCGCCGAGCGAGACCAGCTGCGTCACGCGCGCGCGCGTCCGCAGCGGCAGCGCGCTGCGCCGATCGTCGGCGCGCCGCTTCCAGCTGAACGTCAGCGGCTTGCCCGGGTTCCCGTAGACCACCCAGCGGCTTCCGCTGCCCGTTTCGCTCTGTTCGGCAATGAAGCCGCCGCTCGCGGTGAGCGCCACGCCGGTGCGCGGCACCGCGAGCGTCACCGCCGAGAGCGCAGACGAGGCGGCCGGCAACGAGATCGACTCCGTACCGGCGCCGGCGGTCAGCGGCACGACGATGTCGAGCGTCAGCGTGGAGCGCCCGGGACGCGAAATCAGCACGCGCGGCGGCGTGCCTTCCACCAGCGCCGTCGGCTTGCCGTCGATGCGCGCGTCTCGCACCAGCATGCCGGACGGCACGTGAATGCTCGCCCAGCCCTGCTTGAGCACGTCGACGGTGAGCCGTGCCTGCCCGCTCACGGTATCGCCGGTGAGGCGCAGGTCGTAGTCGACCCGCGTCAACGCCGCGTCGAGTGGAGGCGGCGGCGGATCCGGCGGCACCGGAAACGCCCGCGTCCGCAGCGCCTTGTACTCCTCGATGGGCAGCACCACCCATCCGTCGGCACGCGGCGCGTCCTGTGCCAGCAGCGCACTCAGCAGGCCTATCAATGTCAGTCGAAGCATGTCCGCCTCCTCGCCAGATCAGACGCCTGGGCGTAGCGGGCGGACTGCAAACGCGAACCCACACGCGAATCCCTTATCCCTCATCCCTGATCCCGAATCCCGAATCGCGGATCCTCGAATCCTCGAATCCCGCGTTGACGGATCCCGAATGACGGATTTGTGATGCAGGATTCGGGATCCAAGGATTCGGGATGAGCGATCCGGGATCAGCGATCAGGGACGAGGGATTCGCGTGGTGTCAGTGCATCGCGTGGCGGTGCACCACCCCGCCGCGCACGTCGGAGAGCGGGTGCTGCACCACGAACGCGGAGGGATCGACCGACTCGACGATGCGCATGACCCGGCCGATCTCCAGCCGGGTGACGACGCAGTAGAGGATCTCGCGATCTTCGCCGGTCTTGCCGCCGCTGGCGCGGTAGATCGTGACGCCGCGCCCCATCTCGTCGAGAATCGCCGCCCGGATCGGCTGCGGCGAGCCGGACATGATCGTCACGGCGATGAACTCCTCGATGCCGTGCAGGATGAAGTCCACCGTCCGCGCCGCCGACACGTAGGTGAGGATCGAATAGAGCGCCGGCTCCACTCCGAGCACGCTCATCGCGACGATGAACAGCACGACGTTGAACCCGAGGATCACGTCGCCGACCTTCAGGATCGAGCTGCGCTTGCCGATCAACAGCGCCGCGATCTCGGTGCCGTCGAGCACCGCGCCGCCGCGCACCGCCAGCCCGATGCCGGCGCCCAGGAATGCGCCACCGAACACGGCGGTCAACAGGTGATCGTGGGTCACGTCCGGGAACTGGATCGTGCCGAGCGCGGCGGCGAGCCCGAGGATCGCCAGCGTGCTGCGCACCGCGAAGGCGACGCCGAGATGGCGGTAGCCGACGATCACGAACGGCAGGTTGACGATGGGCAGCCACAACGCCAGCGGCACGCGCGTCACCTTGGAGAGCAGCATCGAGATGCCGGTGACGCCGCCGTCGATGAAGTTGCTGGGGAACAGGAATCCCTTCAACCCCATCGCCGCCGACATGATGCCGCCGGCGATCAGCACGGTGTTGAGGGCCTCCCGGCGCAGCGAATGCATGCGGGATCCTAACGTAGAATCGTCAGGCGCCGCTCGCATGCCGATCCTACTTGCCGCACTCGCGTTCTTCTTGTCCGGATTCGCGGCGCTCGTCTACCAGGTGGTGTGGCAGCGGATGCTGGTCCTGCCGATCGGCGCCGACGTCTACTCGACGACGGTGATCGTGGGCGCGTTCATGGCCGGCCTCGGCGCCGGCAGCCTCGCCGGCGGCCACGTCGCCGATCGGCTGAGCCGCGCGCAGTGCCTGTGGCTGTTCGCCGCCGCGGAGGCGGCGGTGGGGCTGTTCGGCGCCGCGAGCCGCTACCTGTTCTACGACTGGATGTATCTGACGCTCGGCGGGCTCGCGCTCAGTCCGCTCGCGGTCGCGATCGTCGTGTTCGGCGCGCTCGCCTGGCCGACGTTCTGGATGGGCATGTCGCTGCCGCTGCTGGCACGGGCGGTGACGTCGACGCTGGCTGGGGCGCCGGCGCGTATCGGCGTGCTCTACGGGCTGAACACGCTCGGCGCCGCGACCGGCGCATTCGCGACCACGTGGATCCTCTTTCCATCCGCAGGCCTGGCCGGCAGCCTGTGGATCGCGGCGTCGCTGAACGCGCTGGCCGCAGCCGCGGCGCTGGGGCTGACGCGGCGGCGCGCGGCCGCCGTGCCGGAAGCACGCGCGTCCGCCGCCTCGACCGAGCGCGGCGCGCCTGCGCCGGAGCCGCCGCCCTGGGGGTTCCGCACCTGGGCCGTGCTCTACGGCATCGCCGGCTTCCAGGCCCTGTCGCTGGAGATCGTGTGGTTCCGCCTGCTCGGCGTGATGGTCAAGTCGTCGGCGTTCACGTTCGGCACGCTGCTCGCGATCTACCTTGCCGGTCTGGGACTGGGCGCCGCGATCGGAAGCGCGATGCTGCGGCGGGTGCGGCGTCCGGCGCTGTCCTTCCTGCTGCTGCAGGCGTTCGTGGCGCTCTATGCGGGCGGGGCGATCCTCGCCCTCACGAGCGGCCTCGGAACGGCTCCGGCGCTCTCGGCGCTGCTGGCCTACTTCGCGAGCTACGAGCCGTTCGACGCGGCCGCCGCCGCCGCGAACTTCTTCGGCAACGAGAGTGCGCGAGACCGGGCGCAGTTCGTGCGTCTCTACCTGCTGATGCCCGCGATCCTGATCGGCCCGGCGACCGTGGCGATGGGCGCCAGCTTCCCCTTGATCCAGCGCATCGTCGTGTCCGACCTCGCGCATATCGGGCGCCTGGTCGGCACCGTGATGCTCGCGAACATCGCCGGCAGCACGCTCGGCGCGGTGCTGACTGGATGGATCGCGCTGACCTATCTCGGGTCGGCGGGCTCGCTGCGGATGCTCGCGGTGACGGGCGGAATGTTCCTGGCGCTCGCCGTCCTGTCGCTGCCGCGGCGCGGCGTCACGCCGGTGCTGGCGGCAGGCGCCGGGCTCGCCGGTGTGATCCTCGCGACCGCCCTGCCGGGCGGCGCGCGCCTGTGGGCGCGGCTCCATGGGACGGTGCCTCAGCGGCTGGTCGTCGGCGAGGATGCGTCAGGCGTGTCGGCGCTGAAGGCGGACGGCCGGAGCGCCGTGGTCTTCGTCAACGGCATCGGCCAGAGCTGGATTCCCTACGGGGACATTCATACGGTGCTCGGCGCGCTGCCGGCGTTCGTGCACCCGCAGCCGCGCGAAGCGGCGCTGATCGGACTCGGATCGGGGGACACCGTCCATGCCGTGGCCGGCCGCCAGGAACTGACGCGGATCACCTGCATCGAGATCATTCGTCCCCAGCTGACGACCCTGGCCGAATGGCACCGCCGCACGCAATACGGCGGGCTCGCCGCGCTGCTGTCGGATCCGCGCATCGAACACGTCGCCGGGGATGGACGCGCGTATCTGATGAACGCCGGGCGCACCTTCGACATCATCGAAGCGGACGCGCTTCGGCCGGCGAGCGCGTATTCCGGCAATCTGTATTCGACCGGCTACTTCACGCTCGTGCGATCGCGGCTGTCGCCGGGCGGGCTCGCGGTGTCGTGGGCGCCCACGCCGCGGATCGTCGACACGTTCGTGCAGGTGTTTCCACATGCGCTCAACTTCGGCGACATCCTGATCGGGAGCACGGCGCCGATCGAGTTCGACGCCGCGAAGGTCCGGGCGCGGCTGGCGTCCCGAGCGGTCCAGGACCATTACCTCCGCGCCGGCGTGAACATCAACGCCCTGCTGGCGCGGTACCTGGATACGCCTCCGCAAGTGCTGAGCGGCGCCGACACGGCGCCAACCGAGGGGTTGAACGAGGATCTCTTTCCGCGGGACGAGTTCGGCGTGCGGTATCGCGGCGCCGGCGGCCGCTAGAACCCGCTGCGGCGGATCCGCGCGACTTCGTCGAGCACGAGCGCGGGGCGCCGCGCGGCGAACTGGCGCATGAACTCCACCGCTTCGTCGAACCGCTCGTTCGAGAACTGCTTGCGCGTATCGGCGCGGGCGGCGTCGAAGATCTGCGCCGCCAGCCGCTCGATCTCGGCGGCGAGGAAGCCGTCGGCGGCGGCGATCCGCGCCGCCTGCTCCACGGTGGACAGATAAACCTCGCGCAGGTCGGCATGGCCCATGGCGCGCCGGAACAGCACGTTGGCGTCGGTGGTCGCGACCGGCCCGTCGATGAACAGGAAGGCGTTGTCCTTGTCCCAGGGGAAGAGACGGTGCTTGCTGGTGCCCTGCTGCCGGTAGAGATAGAAGTTGTTCATCCCGGCATACCCGAGCAGCCCGTCGTTCTCGGCGATGAACGATTCGACCGCGGCGTGCGTGACGAACTGGTTGAGATCGATGTATTGCTCGACGCGCTCGCGCCAGACGGCGTCGTCGGGCCCGTTGACCTCGCGGATGAGATTCTGGATCGGCGTGTACAGCGCGCCGTCGGCGTCGAGCCGATGCGTGCGCGGCTCGAACAGCGGTTTGTAGGCGGAGATGTCGCCGAGATCCTCGAAGCGCCACTCGCGGACGTAGTGATACTCGAACATCGTGCCGTCGGTCTCGCCGGTGACGCGGCGCGCGAAGTCGCCGTCGATCTCTTCGGTGACCGCGTACAGGCCCTGGTACTCGTTGTTGATGTAGAGCCGGCAGAACGACTCGCGCGGCGCGGGCACGCCGAGACGCTCGAACATCGTGAACGCGAGCCGCTCGCGGATCATCGCGTCGTCCTGCCACAGGTTGTCGAGCACGATCGTCGACAGACCGACCAGGGTCTGGCCGGTCGTGTAGTGCGCCATGTCGACCCGCAGGCCGAGCTTGGTGCCGTTGCGGCTGCCCAGGCCGCGCGAGCGGATGCCGACGTTCCGCACGCGGATGTTCCGCCAGGTCAGATCTGCGGTGTAGTAGGCGTTCTCCGCGAACCGCTCGCGCAGCGTGCGCAGGTCGCGGCTGTTCACCGACAGCCGGATCTCCTGGATGGTGTTGACGTCGAACAGATCGGCCGCGGTCTGCGCCGACGCCGGCACGGCGCCGGCCAGCAGCGCGGCGATGAGCACGTTTCCGAGAGCGCGGCGCGCGATCATACTGGCCTCACAGCGCAAACTGGAACCGGATCGCTTTGGTGTTGAAGCTCGCCTTCGACGGCAGCGGCCCCTGGGCCGGATCGTCGAGCTTCTCGCGGATGAAGTTCGCCTGGATCTTGACGAACCGGTTGATGTACCAGTTCACCCCGAGCGTCGTCACCTGATTGCGGTTGCCTACGATCACGTCGGCGCGCGGGCTGGTGGACGGTGTCTCGCCCGAGACGCCGCTCCTGAACCGCAGGCTCTCGATGCGGGCACCGACCTCCACCGCGCCGAAGCCCCCCTGGAACAGCGGCTTGCGCGGCCGCTGCACGCGCGACTTCTTCTCTCCGGTGAGGGCGTAGGTACCGCTCACGTACCAGCCGTCGCCGACGATCGGCGACAGGTCGCCGTCCTCGACGCTCTCGCCCAGCCGCTCGGTCTCGACGCGCATCCATTCCATCTTCACCGAGGCGGGGCCGGGAAGGAACGCCATCTCGACACCGAGCCGGCGGCGCTGGCCATTCACGATGTAGTCGGCGCCGGTGAAGAAGCTCTGCTGCAGCACCGTCTGCCCGCGCAGTCCGGAGATCCCTTCCGGGACGTCGCTGCGCGAGTACGCGACGGCGAACGACAGGTCGCCGACCGCGTCCTTGGTGTTGCGAAGCGGTTCGACGGCGGCGCGCGCCGCGAGCGTCTGGCCGCCGAACACCTTCGCCGGATTGTTCGTCCGCGCGTTCTTGCCATCGTGCTCGAACACGCCCGCCTCGTAGCGCAGCCGCTCCTTCGCGACGCGGCCGTGCACCATCACGCCGCGATCCCGGCCCGGCGCCAGATGCGTGGCCGCCAGCGAGCGGTACATGAAGTCGAGCCGGCTCGCGCCGGTGTTCTCGTCGAGGCTGAACGGGATCTTGAACTTGCCGCCGCGCACCCGGGCGAAGCCGAAGTACTTGAAGTCGCCGTACACGTCCCGCCAGGGATCGTCGTCGTCCAGCTCCGCTTCGACCTGGAACTCGAACGCGTTCCGGATCTCGCCCGACACGCCGATGCGGCGCTTGCCGAGATCGATCGTCGACACCTCGGCGGGATCCGCCGTCGACGCGTCCGAGCCGCTGCGATCCGCCGCGAAGCGCGCGCGCAATTCGATCCGGCTGCCCTTGCCGAGATCGAACTCGGGATGCTCGTCCCCGAGCTTGAACACCGGCTTCGGTTTGTCGGGCTTCCTGGGTTTCGCGTCCTGCTGCTGGTCCGCGCGCCCGGCTGGCGGCGCGGGACTCGGGGGCGGCGGCGCGGCGCGCATCAGAACCAGCACCAGCGCGGCCGACGTCAGCATCAGCGGCAGGTTCCCGCCCCGCTGTCGCGGAAGGCGTTGTTGGCCGGTATGAATTCCCAGGAATAGGAAGTCGGGTTGAGCGTGAGCTGCAGCACGCCGTACGACGCGGCGGAGCGCGCGGCGCTGTTCGGTTTCGGGGGACCGGGATTGGTGAGGTGCGCTCCGCCCGTGCCGACCGTGAACTGCCGAAGCCCGTTCACCGGGTCGGGGCGCGCCTGGTCGTCCTGCCGCTCGAAGCGCTCATACATGTGGTCGTGGCCGTTCAGCACGATTTCGGCGCCGAACTCGATCAGCGTCGACCAGAGCACCCGGGTGTCGAGGTTGTTGCCGTTAGGGCCGGAACTGTACAACGGCCGGTGCCAATAAGCCAGGGTGCATTGCGTCCGATTCGCCTGGAGCTCGTCGCGCAGCCATTGCACCTGCGGCGATCCGGCGGCCATCGAGATCTCGCTGTTCAGAGCGATCACGCGCCACGGACCGGCGGAATAGGAGTAGTAGCCCTGGCCGCGGTTCCCGGCGAGCCCGCCGAAGTAGTCGAAATACCCCGCCGCCCCCGGGGTCTCGTAGTCGTGGTTCCCGGGCACCGGCCGGGTGCGGTCCATGTGCCGCCCCCACGCGGGGTCGTAGCAGTCGCGGAAATTCGCGGCGCTGCCGTGCATGTACGCGAGGTCGCCGAGCGCGAGCAGCGTCCCGGACAGCCCGTCGATCAACCGGCCCGTATCGAGCGCGCCGTAGCCGCACTCGCCGATGTCGCCGGCCGCAAGCAGGGTCGCGGTGGTCACCGGCGGCGGGGGGGGCGGCGGGGTCGGCCCCGGTCCCGGCGTGGAGCTGCCGCCGCTGCAGGCGGCCAACAGCATCGCGGCCGCGGCGACAGCCGTCGCGGCGGCGCGAAACGGGCGTCGCGGCACAGGATGCCCGGTCGCGGCGGCGCGAGGCACGGAGGCGGCGGACACGGGATCGAAGTTCACGGCGCGGTCAGCTCCGGTTGCGGACTCCCCGGTCGATTGTGGGCGAGAGAGTACAGAGTAACGCATCTGGGGGCCGCCGGGGCGGATTCACCCCGATCGGCCCCTTTTGCCGTGCGCCGCCCGGCCGATCACAGCCCGATCTCAGCGCCCCCCGCTGGAGGACGTGGCGCGGGTGCCGGCCGCCGCCGCCGGCCCCATGTCGTTCCAGTTCATGAGGGTGTTGAACACGAGGTTGAACTCGGCGTGGTTCTGCCAGCGGTAAATCGGGTTGTTCGAGAAGAGGACGATGCGCCCCTTGCCGGTGTAGCCGCCGGGCACGTCGATCGCGAAGGGGCGTCCGGCGATTTCGTCGGCGCCGCGCATCAGGCCGCTCAGCACGTTGGCTTCCCCGCCGGGATACCGCGCCAGCACCGCCGCCTGATCGGCCTGGCCGACCGACATCAGCGGCCCGCCGAGATACTTCACCGGCATGATCCGGTCGGTATAGCCGTAGAACACGGGATGCTCCGGCTTCACGACCTCGGCGTTGATCAGCGGGCGCGGGGCATAGAACGCGCTGCTGGTCGAATCCGAAGCGCTGACGGTGCGCGCGAACCCGAGCTCGGTGGGGAACTGAACCGCGTTGCCCGTACAAATCAAGGTGCCGCCGGCTTCGAGGAACCTGGCGAACGCGTCCACGCCTTCGCCCCCCATCCCGCCGGTGATGTCGGGCGACGAACCGTAGTCGCCGAGGAACCTGAACTTGTCCGTCTTCACGTATGGGACCGGCCGCGCCGCGGGCGGCGCGAACACCGCCTGCCGGTTCGCCTGCTGCGTCGGCATGAGGATGACGTCGTACGCGGCGCGCAGATTGCCCTGTTTCACGCGCTCCTTGAAGATCAGCTCGAAGGGAATGCCGAACTGATCGAACGCGTGCCGGTACCAGCCGATTTCCTGGGTGCCGTTCCACGATGAATAGATGGCGACCCGCGGCAGATCGGCGTCGTGCATCGCCACCGCCGGCGCGGACGACAGCGCCGCGGCGGTGAGCCCCAGCTGCTCCACGGCGGCGCGCACGGCGGCCATGTCGGCTCCGGCGGCGATCACGAACGAGCCCGCGGGGAACTCGACGCCGTCGGCGGTGAAGCTCTTCTCGGCAATCCGCATCGGCACGTTCCGCAGCTTGTAGCGAAACGCGATCATGTTGTTCGAGCCGTAGTGCGCGACGGCGAGTCCGGCGCCGCCGGTGCCCGCGACGCGTCCTTTCACCGCCGCCTGTTTCACCGGCGTCACCGCCACGTCCAGGATCCCCTTGTCCTTGATCTCCTTCACGTCCACCCTGGTCGCCAGCCCCATCGTCCAGCCGCTGTCGTCGTAGGTGGTGAGGTTCGGGTCGGGATAGTTCTGCCGCTCGAGCAGGTTCTTGGCCAGACGACCGTACGGCTGATCGCGCTTGATGACATAGGAACCGGCGGGAAAGGTGTCTTCGCCGATCTTCACCTCGGCGTTCGCCGTGCCCACCTCGATGCGCTGCGCGCGCAGGATGTTCACCAGGGTGACGGCGCGCGTCATGTCCCCCCTGGCGTTCAACGGAATCACGTAGCCGAACGGCGCGTCTTTCTTCCCGGCGTCGATCGAGTTCTGCGTCTTGCGATAGAAGTTCTCGATCACCAGATTCGGGATCATCGAGGTCATCTGCAGCCCCGACAGCACGCCGGTCTGCATGTAGTTGGTGTTGTTGCGGCGCGAGAAGTTGGCGATCACATCGGGCGGAGGGACCGGGAGTCCGCGGTACCACTCGCGCGGCTGGCCGCCGCCGCGGCCGGTCGGCACGGTCGCCCGCCCGCCACCCGCGCGTCCCGCACCCGCCGGCGGCTGCGCTGCCGCCGCCGCGGGAACACCTTCCGCCCCGCCGCCACCGCGGGCACCAGCACCCCGGCCGGCCCGGCCTGCACCCGCCGGTGCACCGCCGGCACCCTCGGCGCCTCTCCCGGCACCCTCCGCGCCTCTGCCGGCGCCCTGGGCTCCGGGTCCGCTCTCACGCCCCGACTGGGTCTCGTACATCCGCATCATGCCGTTGTGGTTGTAGGCGACGGAGCCCAGATAGCCGGGGGACCAGCCGTCCATGAACGCGTGCGTGTAGACGCCCGGCATGCCCCACTTCGTCATCTGCGAGAGCTCGAAGTTCGCGAACAGCGGCAGCTCGGTGAACAGGATGGGATCGAGATTCGGGTTCTGCGGCGGCCCGCCGCTGTAGGTGTAGAGCAGCGGCTGCGCCTCGTGCAGGTCGTGCATGATTGGCGGGTACGCAGTGAAGTACCAGTCGACCAGCGCGCGCATCGACACCTGCGAGAGGTTGATGTCGCGGTTGTTGTCGTGGAAGACGTACTTGCCCCAGTACGGCAGCGCCGCGCCGCCGCGCCCGCCGCCGGCGGCCGGCGCGGGCGGCGCCGCCTGCGGGGCCGTCCCCTGCGCCGCGCGCGCGCTCTCCTGCTCGTCGAGCCCCTTGTAGAACCAGTCCACGTTCCGATCGCGCCCGTCGGGGTCCGCGACCGGGGTGATCGACACGATCACGTTCTCGCGGATCTGCTTGATGAGCGGCGACGTTTCCGTCGCCAGCCGGTAGGTCAGCTCCATCAGCATCTCGGACGGACCGGTCTCCCCGCTGTGCAGCCCGCCCATGAAGTGGTAGTGCGGCTTGGTGGTCGCGATCAGCTGCCTGATCTGGTCGGGCGTCGCGCCGCGCGGGTCGGCGATGCGCGCGAGGTTGTCGCGGTTCTTCTGCAGGTTCTTGATGTTCTCGTCGGACGAGACCCACACCACCACGAGGTCGCGACCCTCGTCACTCTTGCCGATCGACTCCACCCTGACCCGCGGCGTCGCCGCCGCGAGCGCGCGGTAGTACTTGAGGATGTCGGCGTAGTAGGTCAGCTTCGCCGGCGCGCCGATGTGATAGCCGAGCACCGACTTCGGCGTCGGGATCCCCTTGACGAGCGGCAGGTGATCGACCAGCGGACTGATGAAGTACGGCTGGGTCGTCCATTCCTTCACCGACTCCTCGAAGTCGGCATCCTGCTGCTGCGCGGGATCGCGGGTCTCGAGCACCGCTTGCTGCGCCGGCAGCGACACCACCGCGACGAGCAGCGCCGCGGCGACCAGGAACTTTCGCATGGGGATCTCCTTAAATGAGGACGCGGCGAAATATATCAGGATCGGGAATCAGGGATCAGGGATCAGGGATCAGGGATCAGGGATCGGGGATCCGGAGTGCGGCCGGCGGTCAGCGCACGGCCGATCAGCGGAGAACCAGGTCCACGGTGTATTTCTCGGGGCCGGTGATGCGGAGCGGAGTGGCGCCCGGCAGCAGCCGTTCCAGCACCGCCGGATCGAACCATTCGTTCTGCTCGAGGTCGGTGGCCGCCACCCGGTATTCGCCCGGGGGCAGGTTGCGGACACTCCACTCCCCGTTCCGTCCGGAACGCGCGGCGGCGATGCGCCGGGAATTGAAGAACCATCCGCTGCGGTCGACGGGGTACGCCACGATCCAGAGGTCGGGGACGGACGCGCCCTGCCGGTCGCGCACCGTTCCCGCGAGTTCGCTGGCGCGATCGGTGAACGTCGCCACCGCATCGTCCACGCTGTGCAGCAGCGCGATCGGCGTGTCGAGCAGTTCGCGTCCTGCGGCGGAGATCGACTTCAACCACCACGATCCGATCGGCGCGCGGATTCCTTGTGGAACCGAGAACATTCGATACGGCCCCGGCAGGAGCCCTTCGATCCGGAAGGTGGCGCCGTCGATGACGACCGGCGGCATCGGCCAGTTTCCGCCCGCGCTGTTGAACGAGGCGGGCGGGTTGATCCTGAGCTGGAACGGCAGCGCAGGAGCGGCCGCGCGATCGGTTTCAAAGACGATGCGGCCGCTGAGCGTCAGTCCCGGCTGCAGGGACAAGGCCAGCCCGTCGACGTCGTCGCCGGCGACCGCGACGTCCGCGGCGCCGTAGTAGACCGCGCCGGTCAATTGTGCGCCCCGCCCGCTGCCGGGAAGTTGGGTGATGCGCGCGGCGACGCGGTAATTGCCCGGACTCACGCCGCGGAAGGTGAAGCGCCCCTGTTCGTCCGTGCTGACCACGGGTCCGCCCGGCGGCTGCGCGGTGTCGTCGGTCCTCCACAGCGTCACGCGCGCCGGTGCCCATCCGGCAGGCGCCGCCACCGTGCCGCTGACGGTCGCGAGCGGCACGTACTCCAGCTGCACGTCGATGCCGCCGCGTTCCTCCCCTGCGCGGACCAGCACGCGCGCGGCGCGGCTCACATCGGCAACGCCCGGGTGCAGCACCGGTGCGAGCGTCATCGGCCGCGACACCGCGTTGCCGCGCAGCATCACGCGGATCTCCTGAGATGGCGGGCCGCTCGTGAATGGAAACCGCGCCTGAGGAATGGCCGAGACGAGGTACTCGCCCGCGGCAAGACCGTAGATCCGGTACACGCCGCGATCGTCCGAGACCGCGGCGGCAGTTCCCGGGGCAGTGCTCCACACCCGGTCGGTGAAGGCGGTTCCGGGGCGCGGGTACACCGCGTAAACAGAGACCCCGGCGGCCGGCCGTCCGTCGACGTCGAGGATCGTCCCGGTGATCACGGCGCCGCGCGGCAAGCGCAGCGTCACGGCTGCGGATTGGCCGGCGGCAATCTGGACGCCGGTCCCGGGCCGCCCGGTGCGGCGCGCGCCGTACGCCATGCTGACGTAGGCGTCCTTGCTCGCAGTGATCGTGAATCGTCCCGCCGGCAAAGCCTCGAAAACAAAGGCGCCGTCATCGGCCGTAATCGCCGTCAACGGCATCTCGAGTCCGCCGCCGCTGAGAACGACGCGCGCGCGACGCAGCGGACGCGGCTGCGGCTCGTCGCTCACCACCACTCCGGTGATCCGGCCGGTCGGCGCGACGGAGGCGGGGCGCGCATCCCGCGGCGCCGGCGTCTGCTGCGCGTCGAGGAGGAGCACGAGAACCGCCGCCGCGCCGATCACTGCCGCATCTCCTTCACCACGAGGTCGATCATCTTGTGCTCTCCCTCGGTGACGGTCACCTGGGTCGCGATCCGCGCCAGAGCCTCCAGGACGGCCGGATCGCGCCAGTCGCCTGCCTGTTCGTCAGGGATGGCGACGACGTAGTAGTCGCCGGCGGGAACCGAGCGCATACCGAAGGAGCCCCTGGCGTCCACCCTGGCCGTGCGCAACCGACGCGGGCTCGGCCCGGCGTCGACCCAGGCGCGGCTGTCGGCCGGGAACAGCATCACGACCGCGCGATCGGCGGACGCCCCCTGGACGACCCCGCCGACACCGCTCCAGCGATCGGTGAACACCAGCAGGAGATCCGCGACGTCGCGCGAGAATTCGAACGAATTCAGCGACACGTCGACACCGTCGAGCATCGCCGCCTTGAACATCCACCCCGGCGGGGAGTTGTTCACCCGCACGCGGTAGCGTCCGGGCGGAAACCCGGTGAGCGTCAGACTCTCGTTGGCGCTCAGCGCCGCCACTCCTGGTGGCACGGCCGGGCCGCCATCTTCGGGCTCGAGCGTAAAGAGGGGCGTCACCATTCGACCCTGCGGCGGGGTGAGCGAGGGGGGCGGGGCGTTCCCCTCGAACCGCGTTCGCGCCGTCACTCGCAGCGGCGGCTGCAGGGTCGCGACGATCCCGTCCACGTCGTCCCCGCCCACCGCCAGCGGCATCGCGAGCCAGGTCTGGTTCGGAGACTCGCGCGGTTCGGCTCTGAGCACATAACTGCCCGGCACGACGGCCGGAAACACGAACGCGCCGGACGCGTCCGTGACACCGACGGCGGTGAGCGCTTCCGGCGCGATCAGATCGACGCTGCCCGGCGTGAGGCGGAGCGGCACCATTCCCGCCGGCCCGGAGGGGCCGATCAGCGTGCCGGACACACGCAGCGTCGTGACCGGCGTGAGATGAAGATCGATCGACGCGCGCTCTTCGCCGGCCGCGACAGTGACGATCGCCGCCTGCGAGGGGACGGTCGAACCGGGGTGGAACGTCGGCGGATAGATCTGCATTCGTGTGCCGGCCGGAGGCGGCGGCGTGACCGTTCCGCGACCGGTGGCATACAACGCGTCACCGACGCGCACGCCCTGCAGACTGAGTCCCGCGGCGAGCTCGCCCATCGATCGTCCCGCCACGAGCGCGGCAAGCTCGCCGCTGGCCCGTCCGGTGCGGGCGACGTCGGCGAAGATGCCCGCCGGCGCCGACAGACCGGGCTGCGAGGTAATGACGATGTAATCGCCCGGCAGAAGCGAGCTGATGCGATACACGCCGCGGTCGTCGGTCATCGCCGCGCCGCCGGCGCCGGAGAATCCGCGCGCCATCCCCGCGCGCCGCTGCACGGCGCGCACCTGCACCCGCACGAGCGGCTCGCCGGCCTCGTCGGTGACCGTGCCGGTAATCGCGGCGTATCGCCACAAGCGAATGACGATGTCGGCGGTCTTGCGAGCGGCCGTGAGCTCGACGTTCTGCCGCGAGCCGTTCGGCCGGTTCTGACCGTACGCCCCCTCGGCGTACCCGCTCTTCGCCGCGATGACGTCGATGTTGCCGGGCAGGTTGAGGCCGCGGAGCAGGAACCGTCCCTCCCCGTCCGTCAGAATCCGGGACGCGGGCGCATTGGCGCCGGAGGCGAATCCCGCGACCGCTACGACTGCCGCGCTCACCGGTTGCCCGGTCGTCGCGTCGACCACGCGCCCTGCGATCGTCCCTTCGCCGGGCCGCTCCTGGGCGCCGGCCGCGACCGCCAAGGCCGTCAGCGCCGCGAGCGCGCCGAGTCGCGCGACGCGTGTCGCGGGCTCAGGCATCACTTGATCCTCGCGCTGGTCGTGAACTGCCGGTAGTTCGAGTACAAGGCGCGGCCCGAAATGCCCTCGCGGTGCTCGCCGGTGCGGATCTCGAAGTCCTCGTCCATCGACGCGGGCAGCCACATGTCGAGCGCGGGCACGCGCTGATAGACGACGTCGACGCTCCCGGTGCCGCGCGAGCGGTTGCCAAGGGTCGAGCTCATCGCGAACCCTTCGACCTCGAGGCGCGTGCGCACGACGGTGCCGTCGGCCGCGTGCACCCACAGCGTTCCGCTCGACGCGATCGAGCGGCCGCGGGGTGTGCGGATCAATGTCGGACGCGCCGTCTCGCGGAAGGCGATCTCCCAGATACCGTCGGCGCCCGCGGTCACCGCGGAGAACCTGAAGCGGTCGAGGTTCTGCGGAGTGAAGAAGAAGAGCGTGGTCGTGGGCACGTTGAAGTCGCGCTCGATGGGGCCGATGTTGAAGCGCGCGCTCTCCGCGAGCAGCCGCCGCGCCTCGTCGTAGCCGCCGGAATGGGTGAGCAGCCGGGCGAGACGATCGTTGCGGTCGGGCAGCGGCGTGCCGTCCACTTCGATCACGTCGCGGAACCCCTGCCAGCCGCGCATGCCGTCGACCTTCACGATTGCGAAGTCGGCGCCCAGCTGCCGCTTCTCCGGCATGGCCTTGTAGCGCCGCGATTGCTGCGAGTAGTGCTCGGTCGCCACCACGACCGAGGTGCGCGCACCGTAGGCCTCGACGTACGCCGCCACTCGCGCCATCACGTCCTTCACTGACAGCGGTCGCTGCTGGGCAGCGGTGCGCCCGGGAGCCGCGAGCGCGAGCGCGAGGAGCAGCACGCCAGAGGTACGGAAAATCATGGCTGGCGCAGGACGATGAGCGGATCCACGGACGCGGCGCGCCGCGCAGGGATGTAACAGGCGAGCAGCACGACGGATGCGAGTACGACCGGGACGACGACGAACGTGGCGGCGTCGGCCGCGGGCAGGGGCACGATCGCGTGCGACGCGTAGCGGATGGCCGCGAACGCCAGCGCGAAGCCGAGTCCGATGCCGCCCAGCGCCACCGACGCGCCGTCGCGCAGGATGAGGCGAATGACATCGCGCCTGCCGGCGCCGAGCACCATCCGCACGCCGATCTCGGCAAGGCGCTGCGCGACCGCGTAGGACATCAGCGCGAACACGCCGATGGCGGCAAGCAGCAGCGCGGTGATCCCCGAGGCGCCCACCGTCCCGGCGGTGAAACGCCGCGGATAGCGAAGACCGCTGACCACGTCCTCCAGCGGGCGCACGTGCGTCACCAGCACCGTCGCGTCCACCGCGCGGACGGCCTCCCTCGCGGCGGCGCCCAGCTCGGCGGCATTCCCGTCGCCGGCGATCAGGAACGTGGTCCCCATCAGCGCCTCGCGCGCGATCGGCGAATAGAAGACCGGCCAGGCGAATTCCTCGGAGGGCAGCGTCACCGATCCGGCCACGCCGATCACGGTGCGCCAGCGAATCGGATAGGGGCTGTCGGGCGAGTGCGTGGCGATCTGCTCGCCGATCGGGTCGCGCCCGGGCCAGACGTCGTTGGCGAACCGTTCGGAGACGATGACCGACGAGGCGTCCTCCGCCGCTTCCCGCGCGTCGAAGTCGCGCCCGCGCAGCAGCGGAATGCCGAGCGTCCTGAAATAGTCCGGCGAGACGAACCCCTGCCGCACGCCCCGGTACTGCCGCGTCGTCTCGTAATCGGATCGCGCAATGATCGAGGTGGTCCCGCGCGCGAGGGGAAGGCCGTCGAACGACGCGCCCGCCACCGCCGCGCTGCGGACGCCGGCCACGGACCGGAGCCGCGCGAGGATCCTGTCCTGGAGCGCGATCATCGCCTTCGACTGCCCGCGCCGTGCGTCGTGCGGCTCGATCGCGCGCTGCGGCAGCAGCACTTCCAGGGTGACGACCTGCCGGGGATCGAAACCGGCCGGCGCGAGCTCGACGCGCAGCATGCTCCGGACGAAGACGCCGGTGACGAGCAGCAGCACGAGCGCCATCGCGATCTGCGGAATCAGCACCAGCCGCCGCAGCCGCGATCGCGACTGGCCGGTCGTCGTCGCACTGCCGCCGAGCGCCGCCAGCAGATCGATCCGCAGCGCCTGCCAGGCCGGCGCCAGCCCGGTCAGCAGCGCGGTCGCCAGTCCGCTGGCGAACGCGAACGCCACGACGCGGCGATCGATCGGCACGTCGATGGCGATGGTGACGCCGCTGCCGCCCGGCACCTGCGAGGGGAAGCCGTGCAGCGCGGCGAGGACGGCGAGCCTGGCGACGAACAGTCCGAGCACGCCGGCACCCAGTGCGAGCAGCACGCTCTCGGCGAGCAGGTGGCGCAGCAGGCGCGCGCGCCCGATGCCGAGGCTGAGCCGGATGGCAATCTCGGACCGCCGCGCCACGCCGCGGGCGAGCAGCATGCCGGCCAGGTTGACTCCGGCGATCAACAGCAGGATCGTGCCGACCGCCGTCAGGGTTGCCGTGATGCGCGGCATGTCCATGTAGTACGCGCCCTGGAACGGCAGCGTCACGCGACGCGCGGCGAGCGTGCGGAAGGTGTGTCCCGCCGCGACCGGGTCCGGCGAACGGCGCAGGATCTCGGCCGCCGCCGCTTCGACCGAGGTGCGCGCCCGAGCCAGGGTGATCCCGGGGGCGAGCCGCCCGATCGGCACGGCGGGCCGGTCTTCGAGGCGGATTCGATCGCCCCACGCGGCGCGCAGATCCGCGAAGCGCTGCTCGATCAGCACCCAGTAGCGGGCGGGCTGCCACGGGTTGCCGGTCCCGGTGAACGAGCGCGGCAGGACGCCGGCGATGGTGTAGTCCCGCGCCGCCGAGTACACGCCCGAGTACGGACTGCCGGCGTCGAGGCGAAGCCTGCGGCCGATGACGTCGGGATCCGCGGCGAACTGCGATCGCCAGAGTCCGTCGCTGATGAGCGCCACCGGCGGGGCGCCGGGAGCCGCGTCCGCGGCGCTGAAGGTGCGGCCGAGCGCCGCGCCGACGCCGATCACGTCGAAGTAGTTGGGAGTGACCGC
The DNA here is from genome assembly GCA_035699745.1 of Vicinamibacterales bacterium. Classification (NCBI taxonomy): domain Bacteria; kingdom Pseudomonadati; phylum Acidobacteriota; class Vicinamibacteria; order Vicinamibacterales; species Vicinamibacterales bacterium. Next base: position 15,142 of record DASSPH010000082.1, on the reverse strand, counting down.
CTCGCCGGTCAGCGGAATGGCGTCGCCATCGGTCCGCAAGCGCGCCGCGTCGCCGCCGCGCGCCGCGAGATCCGCAAACACATCGGCGGTGCCGGCGCGAAGCTCCTGGTAGGCGCGATAGCCGGTCATGCGCCGCTCGTCGCTGTGATAGATGAACGCGAGGCGTCCCGGCGCCTCGACGGGCAGCGGACGCATGAGCATCGCGTTCAGCAGGCTGAACACCGCCGTGTTCACGCCGACCGCGAGCCCCAGCACCAGCATCGTGCCGATCGCGAAGGACGGGCGCTTGGCGATCGCCCGCAGTGTGTAGCGCAGATCCTGAAGCATGTCGCGCCTCCGTCAGCGCGCGGGTGCCGATGTGGATCGCGAGGCTGCCTCCGGCGTTCGCCGGAGCGACGTCAATCGGTCGCGCTTCCCTGCAGCAGCGGCTCCATCGGCAGCGTCTTCGCCCCCTGCTCCGTGCAGACGGCGTAGTTGACGTTCTTGCCACCGTACATCGAGACGCCGGCGTACTCGCCGGTGTTGCTCAGCACGTAGAAGCTGATGTTGAAGTTGGGATCGCCGTTGGCCTTGCGCAGGCGCTGCTCGACGGTGTTGGCCTTGATCCGCTTCAACGCCTCGAGCCCGGCATCCTTCGGGTGCATCCCGCGCCGCATGTGCTCGACGATCAGGTAGGACGTCAGGTTGTACAGGTTGGCTTCGCCGCGCCCGGTCGATCCCGCGGCGCCGACTTCGTTGTCGACGTAGAGCCCGGCGCCGAGAATCGGCGAATCGCCGAGCCGGCCCGGGATCTTCCACGACAGGCCGCTGGTGGTGGTCACGCCGCAGACCTCCCCCTTCGCGTTCACGCCGTCGCAGTTGATCGTCCCGTAGAAATGATTCGCATCGATCCAGCCCTCGTCGATCATGTCGAGGTTCACGCGGCGAATCGCCGCCTCGCGCTTGATCGGATCGAGGTAGTGCAGCGGGTCGGTGCGCCGCTTCCATTCGAGCCAGGTCTTGCGCGACTGCTCGGTGTTGAGATCATCCTCGATCTTGAAGCCCATCGCCCGCGCGAACTCCTGCGCCCCCTTGCCGACGATCAGATGATGATCGGTTTCCTGCATCACCCGGTAGGCGACGAGCGACGGCGTCCGCACGCCTTCGAGCGCGCCGACCCCGCCGGCGCGCTTCAGCGGTCCGTGCATGCAGCACGAGTCGAGCTGCACGATCCCCTCGGCGTTGGGCAGGCCGCCGTAGCCGACGCTCGTGTCCGCCGGATCGAGCTCGACGATGTTGACGCCGGCGATCAGCGACTCGAGCACGTCCCGGCCGGCCGTCATCATCGCGAACGCCGTCTCGACGCAGGTCTTGTCGCCGCCGTTCTTGTACTGGTTGCCGTTGGCGGACGCGATCACCGCCGGCTTCACCGGCTTCCTGGTGACGACCGCCGGCGCCTGCGCCAGCGCCGGCGCGCCCGCCGCCGCAGCGAGGCCGGCGGTGCTGGTGACGACGAATTCGCGGCGGGAGATCTTGTCGGTCATGTCGAGTCCTCGTGTTCCGTCTTTCGTCTCAACGGTTTCAGGTTTGCGGACGGGCCCGGTGATTGTAGACTACGAGGCTGTTGCGAGCCATCTCGATCGACACCATCCGCGACGCGGCGCGGAACATCTATGACGTCGCCGTCCGCACCCCGCTCGTTCCCCTGGGGCCGATCGCCGCGGGCGCTCCGGACATCTATCTGAAGCTCGAAACGCTGCAGCCGATCGGCTCGTTCAAGATCCGCGGCGCGTACAACGCCGTCCGGCGGCTGCCGCCGGAAACCGTGGCGCGCGGGGTCTGGACCGTCAGCGCCGGCAACGCCGCGCAAGGCGTCGCGCTGGCGGCCCGCAAGGCCGGCGTGCCCTGCAGCGTGATGGTGATGGACACCGCGCCCGACGCGAAGCTCCGCGCCATCGACCGCCTCGGCGCCACCATCGTGAAGGCCTCCTACGACGAGTGCTGGCGCACGGTCGAGGCGCACGCCTCCGATCGCATGACCGGCCATTTCGTGCATCCCTTCGACGACGACGACTTCATCAGCGGCAACGGCACCGCCGGTCTCGAGATCATCGAGGACCTGCCGGACGTCGACGCGGTGATCGCGCCGGTCGGCGGCGGCGGGCTGCTCGCCGGGATCGGCGTCGCGCTCCGCGCGCTGCGCCCCGACGCCCGCGTCTACGCCGCGGAGCCGGCCACCGCCGCCCCGCTGCGGCGATCGTTCGAGCGCAACGCGGCGAGCCGCTTCGACGAGTGGCAGGCGTCGTTCGTCGACGGCGCCGGCGGCAAGTCCGTGCTCGACTCGATGTGGCCGCTGCTGCACGAGTTCGTCGACGACTCGATCGTCGTCTCGCTCGACGAGGCGGCGCGGGCGATGCGCCTGGTCGCCGAGCGGGCGCGCGTCATCGCCGAAGGGGCGGCGGCCTGCGCCGTCGCCGCCGCCGTCGCGCCCGCCATGGCGGCGCGCGGCCATCGCAAGGTGGTCGCCGTCGTCTCGGGCGGCAACGTCGATCTCTCCCGGTTCGCCAAGCTCGTGGGCGCCTGCGAATAGTCCGACATGCCTCAATCGAACATCCCCGACCGCATCAAACGACTGCCCGAACTGGCCGGCGATCTCTGGTGGACCTGGAACTCGCAGGCGCGTGAGGTCTTCCGGCTGCTCGACTATCCGCTGTGGCGGCAGACGGCGCACAACCCGGTGCTCATGCTCCGGCAGATCGCGCCCGAGCTGCTCGAGACCGCCGCGCGCGACGAGCGGTTCGTCAGCATCTACGACGCGGCGATGGACGCGCTCGACGCCGCCCGGGCGGCGCGCGACACCTGGTGGCAGCACCGCTGCGCCGACAACCGCGGCACCATCGCGTACTTCTCCGCCGAGTTCGCGCTGCACCAGTCGCTGCCGATCTACGCCGGCGGCCTCGGCGTGCTCGCCGGCGATCACTGCAAGGAAGCCAGCGACCTCGGGCTGCCGCTGATCGGCGTCGGCTTCATGTACCCGCAGGGCTACTTCCACCAGACCATCTCGCCGGAAGGCTGGCAGCAGGAGTCGTACGAGCGGCTGAACTGGAACGACGCGCCGATCGATCCGGCGGTGACCGCCGAGGGCAACCAGTGCATCGTCGCGGTGCCGCTCGGCAACCGCACGGTGCTGGTCAAGGTGTGGCGGGTGCGGCTCGGACGGGTGAAGCTGTACCTCCTCGACACCGATCTCGAAGAGAACGCGCCCTGGGATCGCGAGCTGTCGGCGCGGCTCTACGGCGGCGATCGCGAGATCCGCGTGCAGCAGGAGATCATTCTCGGCATCGGCGGCGTGCGGGCGCTGAAGGCGCTCGGATCGCATCCGGCGGTCTGGCACCTGAACGAAGGGCACGCCGCCTTCGTCGTGCTGCAGCGCATCCGCGATCTGATCGAGAGCGGCCAGTCGTTCGACGCGGCGCTCGAGGAAGTGCGGCGGACGACGGTGTTCACCACCCACACGCCGGTGCCCGCCGGTCACGACGCGTTTCCGTTCAACCTGGTGGAAACCCACCTGTCGGGGGCGTGGGGCTCGCTCGGCGAGTACCGCGACCGCTTCATGCAGCTCGGCGCCTACGACAACGGCGCCGGGCCTCAGTTCAACATGACCGCGCTCGCGCTGCGCACTGCCGGCGCGGTCAACGCCGTCAGCCAGCTGCACGGCGTGGTCACCCGCGACATGTGGGCGCCGATGTGGCCCGGGGTCGAGCCGCAGCGCCGGCCGGTCGGGGCGATCACCAACGGCGTGCACATGCCGACGTGGCTGTCGCACGAGATGGTGCGGCTGTTCGACGAGTACATGCCCTCGGACTGGCGCGACCGCCACGACGACGCGTCGCTGTGGCAGCGGGTGTTCGACATTCCCGACGAGGCGCTGTGGGCGGCGCGGTCCGCGCTCAGGACGTATCTGTTCTCGTTCGTGCGCGAGCGGGCGCGCCAGCGCTGGCGCGACGAACAGGTCAGCGCCGCGCGCGTGGTCGCCGCCGGCACGCTGCTCGACCCGGGCGCGCTGACGATCGGATTCGCCCGCCGCTTCACCGGCTACAAGCGGCCGGAACTGATCTTCCACGATCCCGCCCGGCTGCAGCGCCTCGTCAACGCCGCGCGCCGTCCGGTGCAGCTGGTGTTCGCCGGCAAGGCGCATCCGGCGGACGAACTCGGGAAGCATCACCTGCAGCAGGTCTACCGCCGCGCCATCGATCCCGCGTTCGGCGGCCGCATCGCCTTCATCGACGACTACGATCTGCACGTCGCGCATTTCCTCGTGCAGGGCTGCGACGTCTGGTTGAACAATCCGCGCAAGCCGCTCGAAGCGAGCGGCACCAGCGGCATGAAGGCCTCGGCCAACGGCGTCCCCCACTTCTCGATCGGCGACGGCTGGTGGGCCGAGGGCTTCACCGGCCAGAACGGCTGGCTGATCGACGCCGCCGATCAGCCGACCCAGGAGGCGCAGGACGCCGCCGACGCCGCCCGCATCTACGATCTGCTCGAACGGGAGATCGTCCCGACCTTCTACGACCTGGAGGACGGCATCCCGCGGCGCTGGCTGACCTACGTGCGCCAGGCGATCGTCACCGTGGCGGCGCGCTTCAGCGCCCGGCGCATGGTCAAGGAGTACGTCGACCGGATGTATACGCCGGCGATGCAGCAGCAGGCGGAAGTGGGACGCTGACGCCGCGCCGCCTGCCGGCTCCCGGGAATTGATACAATCAGCCATATGCCCCGCAAGACCGTCGTTCAGGCGCGCTGCGCGCTCTGCAACGCCAAAGACGTCTCGGAGCCGCGCGGCGAGGAGAAGTACTGCCGCGACTGCTGGGACAAGAAGATTGCCGTCGAGGAGATCGTCGCGCGCGAGTTCGCGCTCAAGCGATACATCCGCGCGCACAGCGCGGAGAAGTACCTCATTTACCATTCCACGCAGAAGCGTCCCTGCGGCCAGCTCATCGTCGTCGACGACGGCTACGATCTGTTCCTGACGATGATGCTCTATCCGACGTTCGCGTGGGACGAGCCCGCCTACCACCTCGACGGCGATCCCGAAGGGCGCACCTTCGCCGAGATCCTCGTCGACGTCGTCGCCGCGGAGGTGATCGAGCCCTGGGGCGGCGGCAAGTGGCACCTCGAAGTGTTCCGCTCGACCAATCCCGAGCCCGAGGACTGGAACGGCGAGATGTAGAGGTCTATACTGCGCTCATCGTCCGTCGTCTCCCGGGTCCCCGGTCTGGAGGTTGGACATGAAGCGCATTGCCTGTTCCGCCGTCATTCTCGGTCTTCTCGCCGCGGCGCCAGCCGCGTTCGCGCAAGGCAAGGCCGCTCCGAAGAAGGATGCCGTTCCCGCCACCGCCACGCCCCCGCCGCCGTCGCCGGAAGTGATCAAGGCGCGCATGCGGCCGGCGCTCAAAGGAACGGCGTACATCGAAATCATCAAGGGCACGCCGAAGGCGGTCAACGGCGAACTGCACAACACCACCAAGGTCAAGAACGTCTCGAACGCGCCGATCGTCGGCCTGCGCATCGACGAGTACTTCTACATCGGGCAGAAGGAGGCGTCGGTCGGCAGCGGACGGCTGCGGCACGCCCTGGCGCCGGGAGAGATCGCCGAGATCACGACCGCGGCGCAGCTCAAGCCGGGCATCAACGGCAGTCAGCTGATGTTCTCGCACGCCAACGGACAGGTGAAGCCCACGGCGGTCAAGAAGTTCACCGACGAGAAGGCGGCCGCGGCGACGAAGAAGTAGCCGCGCGACATCGGCCAAGCTGGTCTTGGCCTGTCCCGGGAGGTCATGCGGGCATTAAAATGCGCGCATGACTTCACCGGGCGAATCCGATCTCCGCTTCCCCACCGGCCGCTTCACCTTCGATCCCGACGTCACTCCCGACACGCGGCGCGCCGCGATTGCCGCGATCCGCGCCACGCCGGCGGCGCTGCGCGGGGCGGTGCGGGGACTGACGGAGGCGCAGTTGAATACCCCGTACCGCGACGGCGGCTGGACCGTCCGCCAGGTGGTGCATCACGTTCCGGAAAGCCACATGAACGCGTTCGTGCGGTTCAAGCTGGCGCTGACCGAGGACAACCCGACGATCCGCCCGTATGAAGAGGATCGCTGGGCGCGGCTCGGCGACGTGGCGCGGGCGCCGATCGAGGCGTCGCTGTCGCTGCTCGACGCGTTGCACGAGCGCTGGGGCATCCTGCTCGAGGTGATGACCGACGCCGATTTCCGGCGGCCGCTGACGCACCCGCAGTCCGGCCAGATGCCGCTCGATCGCATGCTGCAGCTCTACGCCTGGCACGGGCCGCATCACGTGGCGCACATCACCACGCTGCGCGCCCGGCAGGGCTGGTAGCCACGCCAGTGCGCGGTGCGCGGTGCGCGGTGCGCGGTGCGTTCAGTGCGCAGTGCTCAGTGCTGGAGGCGGCGCTCGGCGTAGTGTCCGGCCAGTGGTAACTTCCAGCGCCCGCCGGCGAAGGCTTTCCACAGGCAGATGGCCCAGACGATGGCGAGCACGCCTGTCAGCACGGTGGCGGCGCGCAGCATCACCAGCATGGCCGTTGCCGAGACGAAGAGCGCCAGCACCGCGAGCCCGCCGCTGACCACCACGGCCAGCATCAGACCGCCGAGCGCGATGATCGATTGCCACGCGTGAAAGCGGACGTCACGGTTGGCGGTTTCGGTCCACAGCAGCAGCGCCCCGGAGAACGGACCGGCCAGATACGCGAGCGCCGACGCGGTTCGCGGATCCAGTCCGGTCGACGACGTTCGGGAGTCGAGCACCGGGGCGGAATCGTCGGGCGGCTTCATCCTGTGGCTCCACCTCACCCGATACAAACTTCATTCCGCCCCTCGACCCTCGACCCTCGAACCTCGAGCCTCGAGCCTCGAACCTCGCCTCAGCGCACCCTGAACTCCACTTCGCGCGACACTGCCGGCGTATTCGCCAGAAACGACCTCGCCGTGATCCGCAGCACGTAGCGGCCCGGGGCGAACGCGCTGAGCGGCACCAGCGTCGTGTGGCCGTAGCCGCCCGACGCGCCTTGCAGCTCCTCGCTCTTCCGCTCGTCCGACTTCGTCAGCACGACCTTCCCGTCGTCGGCGAGCACTTCGGTCTTGATCTCGACCCGGTGCGGCGCCTTCGCGCCGTTGTCGTACACCTCGGCGAAGATCGAGAGCTGGTCGCCGCGCGGGAACTCGCGCAGCGCGGTCGGCGCGGACGGCAGGACGTCCTTCAACTCGTTCACGGACGGGTCGGGGTTCGCGGTCGGCATCCGGCTGGCGAACGCCGACGCAATCGCGATGCCGCTCATCGAGAGCCCCGCCTTCGAGAAGTCTGGCGCCTCGACGTCGAGGAGCACCGTGCCGACCCGGCCGCCCGATTCGCGCGCGCCGACGCGGACCTGGTACTTGCCCGGCGGGACCTGAAGCCGCCTGACGATCCGGAAGCCGCCCTGCCGGACCGTCTCGTACGTCTGCGGCCGGAGCCCCAGGTTGATGACGTCGCGGGCGCCGTCCTTGATCTTGCCGTCGGCGTTCGCCGCGAACACCGTGAGCTCGAGATCGTTGGCGAACGTGCCCGCCGGCGTCTGCGAGAACTGGATCCCGGCGCCGTCGATTTCGACCGCCAGCGCCAGCGCATCGTTGCCGCCCGCCCCTTTGAACGGCGCCGCGAACGCGCTGATCGTCAGGCCGCTGATCGCGACCGGACTGTCGAGCGCATCGCGCAGCTCCGGCGAGGTGCGCGCCGGCGTCTCGGCCGGTTCGGTCTTCTTGCCCGCGGTCGGCGCGGCGTAGCCGCGGCGGGCGCGGACGCGCAGCCCGGGCTTCAGCACCTTCACCTGCACGTTCCGGAACCGCCCGTCACGTTTGTCGTTGGTCGGATAGTAGCCGAGCACGTAATAGCTGCTGTTGTCCGCGAGGATGCGGCTGAAGCCGGTGCGGAAGTCGTTCTGGTTGAGCACGGCGAATCCGCCCGTCTCTTCCGCGACGACCCGCAGGCTGTCGTGCTCCAGACGCAGTTCGTCGATCAACCCCGAGGGATTGATCGAGCCGTCCGCCGGGAAGTTGCCGATCTCGATCCCGTCCTCCATGCCGCTGGTGACGCCGCGAGGATCGACGCTGTACACGTTCACGTTGGCGCGCGTGGCGGCGTTGACCATGTCGCGGATCTCGCGCTGGACGTCGGTGGCGTGGGTGTTCGCGAAGGGGTTGATCACGTTGTAGTTGATCCCCTCGCTGAAATAGACCACCGCTTTGCGGCGCCCGCGCATCCCCGCCATGTAATCGGCGATGTTGCGCAGCGTGCGCAGCGAATTGCGCGCGTTGGTGAAGCGCTGCAGCTCGTTGAACGAGGCGTTGATGTTCGACCCGGCGCCGGCCGGGAGGTCACGGTTGATGTTGTAGTCGGCGATCGCCGCCGAGGTCGACGAGTCCGCCTTGATGCCCATCGCCGCGTCGATCGCCCGCAGCGCCAGTTGCCGGTTGCTCGTGAAGTCCTGCATCCCCTTGCCGTACCCGGAGGTGTTCACCACGGCGACGATGTCGTTGGCGCCGACGTAGCGCTCCACGAACTGCCGCGCCGCGCTCCGCGTGCGGATCGTGCGATAGCCGCGGGTGTGCAGGTCGTCGATGACCAGCACGAACACGCGCCCTTCGAACGGCGTCCGGTTGGTCGCGACGTCGGGCGGGATGGCGGTCTTCGCGAACAGCGGCGGGTCGGCCCGCTCGATCGGAATGTCGACCATCGAGAAGGCGGTCAGCGTCTGCGGCTTCCCGTCCTCGAGCACCTGGAAGTCGTCGCGCGTGAGCGTCCGGACGAATGCGCCCTGCGCATCGGTGACGCTCGCGTCGATTTCGACGTAATTGACTTCGACCTTGAAGGTGACCGGCGGCTGCGCCGAGGGACGCGGCGGCTGCGCCGGAGGCTGCGCGGGTGCGGGCGCCTGCGCGACCGCCGCGATCAGAAGGAGCGAGGAGATCATTCGCATGGTGATACCAGCAGACAGGCGCTTCGATTATAGGCCGGTTGCCGCTCATCCCTTGATGACGCCGAGCGGACGCAGCTGCGCGACCTTCACCGCCACCCCGGCGCCGTGGACGACGTTGACGACGTCGGCGACGTCCTTGTAGGCCTCCGGCATCTCCTCCGCGACGGTCGCCATCCCCGCGGCCATCACGTGGACGCCGCGGTCGCGCATTTCCTTGATCAGGGAGCGCCCCTTGACCGATCGCTTCGCCTGAGACCGGCTCATCAGCCGCCCCGCGCCGTGGCAGGCGGAGCCGAAGGTGTCGTCCATGGCCGTCTGGGTTCCCGCCATCACGTACGAATAGCGCCCCATGTCGCCCGGAATCAGCACCGGCTGCCCGAACTCGCGGTACGGCGGCGGGGTGCCGGGATGGCCGGGCGCGTAGGCGCGGGTCGCCCCCTTCCGGTGCACACAGACGCGCCGCGGGTTCCCGTCGACGACGAACGTCTCGAACTTGGCGATGTTGTGGCAGACGTCGTACACGACCGACACTCCGGTCCGATCGGGAGCGATGCCGAGCGCGGCGCCGAGGCTCTCGCGAATCCAGTGCGCCATCACCTGGCGGTTCGCGAACGCGAAGTTGGCCGCCGCCGCCATCGCCGCAAGATAGCTGCGTCCTTCGGGCGAGGTCACCGGCGCGCAGGCGAGCTGCCGATCCGGCAGCGATATCCCGTACTTGCGGCTGGCCTCCCCCATCACGCGCAGGTGATCGGTGCACACCTGGTGGCCGAGGCCCCGCGATCCGCTGTGGATCATCATCGTCACCTGATCCTTGAACAGCCCGAACCCGGCGGCGATCCGCTCGTCGAACACCTCCGCCACGTACTGGAGCTCGGCGAAGTGATTGCCGGAACCGAGCGTCCCGAGCTGTGTGTGGCCCCGCTCCTGCGCGCGGTCCGACACGAGATCCGGATCGGCCCCGGCGATGCAGCCGCGCTCCTCCACCGTCTCGAGATCCTCGGTCCGGCCCAGTCCCTGGGAGACCGCCCACGCCGCGCCCTTCTCGAGCACGCGCCGCAGGTCGGCGCGCGACATGCGCAGGTCCTGGCGATGCGCGCCGACGCCGGTCGGCACGTTGCGATACATCTCGGTCACGATGGCGTCCAGGTGCGGCGCGATCTCGTCGCGCACGAGGGTCGAGCGCAGCAGCCGCACGCCGCAGTTGATGTCGTAGCCCACCCCCCCGGGCGACACGACGCCGGCCTCGGCATCCATCGCGGCGACGCCGCCGATCGGGAAGCCGTAGCCCCAGTGGATGTCGGGCATCGCGATCGAGGCGCCGACGATGCCGGGGAGATGCGCGACGTTGCGCACCTGCTGCAGGCTCTCGTCCTTCTGGATGTCCTGCATCATGCGTTCGTCGGCGTAGACGATGCCGTCGACGCGCATGCCGCCGGTCTTCGGCAGCCGGACGCGATATGGATCCATTCGTTCAACGTTCTTCACGTGTTCCTCACGCCGGAAGCGGTGCGGGCTCGACTCCGACGAGGTTGACGCTTCGCCACAGCGGAGCGTGAGGGCGTCATCCCGTCGAGACAGTCAAATGTCGAAAACGATGCGTGCTCTCCAGGTTCCCTGCTCGTGTCTAACGTGCAAGCCGTGGTAGGTGGCGCTCTTCACCAGCACTCGCGACGGATGGCGCGCCGGGTCGAACGGCTCACCCGCGACGCTCGCGTCCAGATGCCAGCGGCCGTCCGCTTCGCGAAGCGTCACCGTCGCGTCGGAGACCAGCAGGTTCTGGACCTCGAAGCGGTACAAGAGTTCGTTGAGCCAGTCGACCAGCAGGTCGTCCAGGAAGCCGGCCTCGAGTGTGACGGACTGTGTGACCGCCGGCTTCACCGCGGACAACTCCGTGATCGTGTCGGTCAGCGCCTGCGCGGCGGACGCAAACAGCTCGCCGGCGGTGCGGCCGGTGAGGTCCGCCGCCACGTCCGCGGTGTGATCGACGAAGGTAAACCCCATCCGTTTTGCCGGCCCTTACGTCTATACTCAAACCATGCCGGTGTCGATTCCCGCCGTCCAGCAGGCATTGAAAGAGGAGGGGCTCGACGGATGGCTGCTGTACGACTTCCACGGATCGAACCCGATCGCGCGGCGGTTGACCGGGCTCGACGGCGGCGGCAAGATGACGTCCCGGCGCTGGTTCTATGTCATCCCCGCGGATGGCGAGCCGAAGAAGCTCATGCACGCGATCGAGCCCTACAACCTCGATCATCTGCCGGGCAGCAAGACGATCTACTCGCAGCGCGAGACGCTCGCCGCCGGCCTGCAGCAGGTCCTCGGCGGCCTCAAGCGCGTGGCCATGGAATACTCGCCGAACAACTCGATTCCATACATCTCGCGCGTCGACGCCGGCACCGTCGAGGCGGTGCGCGGGCTCGGGTTGAACGTCGTCTCGTCCGGCGATCTGGTGCAGCGCTTCGAGGCGATCTGGTCCGCCGACGCGCTCGGCACCCATCGCGACGCGTCCGAGCGCCTGTACCGCATCAAGGACCGGGCCTTCGAGTTCATCCGCGAGGCGCGGCGCAGCGGGCGGGCGGTCACCGAGATCGACGTCCAGCGCGCGATGGTGCGGTGGTTCGAGGAGGAAGGGCTGGTGACCGACGCACCGCCGGTGGTGGCCGCGCAGCAGAACGCCGGCAACCCGCACTACATGCCGGCCGCCGGGAACTCGCGATCAATAAATGATGGCGAGGTGGTGCTGCTCGACCTGTGGGGCAAGCGCCCGGAGCCGGGCGCGGTGTTTGCTGACATCACGTGGGTCGGGTTCACCGCCGCCCGCGTGCCGGAGCTGTACGTGCGCGCCTTCAACGCGGCGCGCGACGGGCGCGACGCCGCGGTTGCGCTGGTCCAGCGACGGGTGCGGGCCGGGCAGGAGATTCGCGGGTTCGAAGTGGATCGCGCCTGCCGCGCCGTCCTCGACGCCGCCGGTTTCGGGGCGCAGTTCATCCACCGCACGGGGCACAGCCTCGGCACCGAAGTGCACGGCAACGGCGTCCACATGGACGACTATGAAACGCACGACGAGCGCCGCCTGATCCCCGGCACCGGCTTCACCATCGAGCCGGGCGTGTACTCTAAGGATTTCGGCGTTCGCACCGAAATCAATATGTTCGTCGGCGATCGTGACGCGACCGTCACGGGCCCGCTGCAGACCGAGTTCGTGCTTCTGTGATCCGGCAACTGGAGTCTGGCAACTGGTAACGGAGTTCCAATGTCCACCCGCAAGAGTTCGCTCTTTTACATCATCCTCACCGCGGTTGCGTCGCTCGCCGTCGGCATGGTCATCGCCTCGCGGCTCGATCTGGCCCCGGCCTCGTCGGCCCAGACCGTGTCCGTCCCGGCGATGAACAGCGCGCCGCTGGCGGGGCCGATCGACGCCACGACATTCCGGAACATCGCCAAACTCACCGCCCCCGCGGTGGTGAACATCCAGACCGAGGTGCGGCAGCGGAACCGCGACCTCACCGAGTACTTCGGCGGCAGCGACGACCTGCTGCAGCGGTTCTTCGGCGGGGGCGGCGGCGGAGGCGCGGAGCAGGCGCCGCGCAACCGCAACCGCCAGCGCCAGACGCCGATCATGGAAGGGGCCGGCACCGGGTTCATCATCGATCCCGCGGGCTTCGTGCTCACCAACAACCACGTCGTCGACGGGGCGGAGACGATCCGGATCAGCCTCTACGGCGCCGAGCGGCTGGAGTCCTTCCAGGCGAAGATCGTCGGCCATGACACGCTGACCGACACCGCGCTCCTCCAGATGACCGAGATGCCGCGCGCCCCGCTCACCCCGATCCGCTTCGGCGACTCCGAGCAGATGCAGGCGGGCGACTGGGTGATGGCGATCGGCAATCCGTTCCGCCTCGGGCACAGCGTCAGCGTCGGCGTGATCAGCGCGCTCGGCCGCCCGTTCGGCGGCACGCCGGGACGCGCCCAGAACATGCTGCAGACCGATGCGGCGATCAATCCGGGCAACTCCGGCGGACCGCTGCTCAACGTGCGCGGCGAAGTCGTCGGCATGAACACCGCGATCTACACCGACGAGCGGTCGGCGAACATCGGCATCGGCTTCGCCACGCCGATCAACACGATTCGCGATCTGCTGCCGCAGCTGCGCAACGGCAAGGTGATCCGCGGCGTGATCGGCGTGGAGGTCTCGATCGATCACCTCACGACCGAGACGGCCAGGGCCTTCGGCCTGCCCAATACCAACGGCGCGCTGATCAACAAGGTCAACCCGAATGGTCCGGCCGACAAGGCCGGCGTCGAGCCGGGTGACGTGGTCGTCGAGTTCGGCGGCAAGCCGGTGAAGGACAGCGACTCGCTGGTCGCGATGGTCGTGAGCACCAAACCGGGCACCAGCGTGCCGATCGTGGTCTACCGCAACAACCAGCGCCGCTCGCTGAACGTCGTTGTGGATGAGCTGGATCTCGACGCCGAGCAGTCCCGCACCGCCCGGCGCGGCGGCTCCACGCCCGACAATCCCGAGCCCACCGCCACCGGCCTGGGCATGACGCTCGAGCAGATCACCCCCGAAATCGCCCGGCGCCTGGACCTGCCTGCCAACGCCGGCGGGGCCATCGTCAGCGACGTCGATCGGAACAGCCCGGCGGCGAACGGCGGGGTGATCCCCGGGGACGTCATCCTCGAGGTGAACCGCCAGAGGGTGGCAAATGTCAGCCAGATCACGCGGGAGCTGCAGAAAGCTCAGCTGGGCCAGCCGATCTTCATGCTGGTCTGGCGGAACGGCGACAACGTATTCGTGACGATGACGAAGCGCTAGACGGGCCTATAATCGGCCCGATCATGAGCAGCACGACCACCGTCGAGCGCGAGATAAAGCTGAGGTACGACTCGGTCGAATCGGCCCGCGCCGCCATCATGGCGACGGGGGCCACGCCGCTCCTCGGCAGGCGGCTCCAGGAAGACGCCCTGCTCGACACCGAGGACGAGTCGCTGCGGCGGCAGCGCTGCGTGCTGCGCATCCGTGTCGAGAACGGCAACAGCCGCATCACCTTCAAGGGCCCCGTGCAGGCATCGGTGATGAAGCTCCGCGACGAGTTCGAGACCATCGTCGGCGACGGCCTGCTGCTGCTGCGCATCTTCGAGGAGCTGGGCTTCCACGTCTGGTTCCGCTACGAGAAATACCGCGAGGAGTTCTGCCACGAGGAAGTCATCGTGGCGGTCGACGAGACGCCGGTCGGCGTCTTCGTCGAGATCGAAGGCAGCGAGCAGGGCATCACGACGATGGCGACGCTGCTCGGCCGCCGCCCCGAAGACTACATCGTCGACTCCTACCGGGGCTTGTACCTGAAGTATCGCGACGAAGCGGGCATCAAAGGCCCGGACATGGTCTTCGACGCCACCGAGTAGTGCGAGCCCTCGTGCTGGCGGCCGGTCTCGGCACGCGATTGCAGCCCCTGACGCTCGCGCGCGCGAAGGCCGCTGCGCCGGTCGATGGCGAACCTCTCGTTCGCCGCACGATCGGGTGGCTCGTGCGGCAGGGCCTCACCGATCTCGTCCTGAATCTTCACCACAAGCCCGAGACGATCACCGCGGTGGTCGGCGACGGCAGCGATCTCGGCGCGCGGGTACGGTACTCGTGGGAGTCCCCGGTGCTCGGCTCCGCCGGCGGTCCCCGCCATGCCCTGCCGCTGCTGCTCGACCCGCCTTCGCCGCACGGCGGCTCCGGCGCGGCAAGCCCCGCGGAACGGAATGACGGCGGACTGGTCGCGCCGAAGCCCCGAACGGGCGAAGGCGGAACCTGCGTTCTCGTGAACGGCGACACGCTGACGACCGTCGATCTCCGCGCGATGATCGAGCAGCATCGCCGCAGCGGCGCGGCGGTGACGATGGCGCTGATCCCGAATCCGCGTCCGGAGAAATACGGCAGCGTGCAGCTCGACGACGACCATGCCGTCACCGCCTTCACGCGCCGCGGAACGCAGGGATTTCATTTCATCGGCCCGCAGGTCATCGAGGCGGCGGCGTTCATGTCGCTGCCCGACGGCGTGCCGTCCGAGACGGTGCTGGGTCTGTATCCGCAGCTGATTGCCGAGCGGCGCGGGTCGGTGATGGGCTTCGTCAGCGGCG
>DASSPH010000081.1 GCA_035699745.1 Vicinamibacterales bacterium | reverse complement strand
TCGATTAGAGAGACACCATGCCGAAACTGATCGAGAAGCCGACCGTGATCGACTGCGTGGGCACGAAGCCCAAGCAGATTCAGGAATTCGCCGGACGCGTGAACTCGGGCCACTCGGCCGTCAGCGTGGCGCGCATGATTTCACCGACCGGATGGGAAGAACCGGGTCAGACGCCGCAGTTCGAGGAAATCACCGTCGTGTTGAAAGGCTCGCTGCGAGTCGAGCACAAAGGCGGGGTGCTCGACGTCAACGCCGGGCAGGCCGTCGTGACGAGCCCTGGGGAGTGGATCCGCTACAGCACGCCGGGGCCGGAAGGCGCGGAGTACGTCGCCGTCTGCCTGCCGGCCTTCTCGCCGGCGACCGTTCACCGGGACGAATAGAGTCGACTCCCGCTCCCAACTCCCGTACCGGGTAGTGTTGGGAGCTGGGAGTCTGTCAGTCGCCCGCGAGTTGGCCGTCGGGTGGTGGCCGCTGATCCGTTTCAGCTACTGCTGAACGGTCAGCTTGTCGACGACCGACTTCACGCCCTTGGTCGTCTTGGCGAGGCGGACGGCTTCGGCCTTCTCCGCCGCGCTCTTCACCGTGCCGGTCAACGTGACGACGCCGTCCTTGGTGTCGACGTCGATCTTCAGGCCGGGCACCGTGCTGTCGGCGAGGAACTTGGTCTTCACCGCGGAGGTGATCGCCGCGTCAGTGATCACCTCGCCGGACTTGCTGGCGGCGTCCTTGGTCTTCTCCCCCGCCTTCTTGCTGGCGTCCTTGACCTTCGCGGCCGACTCCTTGGTGTCGTCCTTGATCTCCACCTTCAGCTTGTCGTCCTTGTCGGTCCGGCCCGTCGTCGCCGTCGTCGTGGTGTCGGCGCCGGCGCGGCGCGGCTCCAGCTTGAGGTTGTTCTTGACGTTCTTGACCCCCTTGGTGCTGCGGGCGAGACGCAGCGCCTCGGTGCGCTCCGCCGCGGTGTGGACGACGCCGGTGAGCGTCACCACGCCGTTGGTGGTGTCGACGTCGATGTTGAGCCCCTTGACGTCCGGATCGCCCAGCAGCTTGGTCTTCACCGCGCTGGTAATCGCCGCGTCGGTGATCACCTCGCCGCTCTGACTGGCCGCCGCCTTGGTCTTCTCCTTCGCGTCCTGGGTGGCGGTCTGGGCCGCGAGCCCCGCTGTCGTCAGCGCGAACACGGCGCCGCAAAACAGAACGCTCATCCGTTTCAGCATGTGTGACTCCTTCATCTGAATTTCGCGGCCTCCGCGGAGGCCGCGGATGAGAACAGCAGGATCCGTACCGCCGCACGGACGAGGTTCCAGCTCGACCGGGATGGCCCGGACCGCGGTCGTTCACTCTCTCCTTGACAACTTAGGAGAAGCGCGTCAATATGCCTAAGCATCTTAGGGGAGGACCCGATGGCGCCGCAGGCGGATCTGCTTCCAGGCACGCTCGATGTTCTGATCCTCAAAGCGGTCTCGCTCGGGTCGCTTCACGGCTACGGCGTGCTGCTGCGCATCGAGCAGATCACCCGTGGCGCGCTGCTGGTGGAACAGGGGGCGCTCTACCCCGCCCTGTATCGCCTCGAGCACCAGGGATTGATCGCCGGCGAGTGGGGGGTCTCGGACAACAACCGCCGCGCCAGGTTCTACAGCCTCACCGCCGCGGGGCGCCGCCGTCTGCGCGAGCAGACGGACAGCTGGAACCGGCTGGCCGCCGCGATGGCGGCCGCGCTCCAGTCGCGGCCGTCGGAAGGCTGAAGGGCGGCACCATGCTCAGACGGCTGCGTTCGCTGTGGCGCGCGGTGCGGCGCCGCGAGGCCTTCGAATCGCAGATGGCCGACGAGATGCGGTTTCACCTCGAGAGCCGCGTCGCCGATCTGGAGGCGAACGGGCTGACGCCCGCTCAGGCGCAGCGCCAGGCCCGCCTCGAGTTCGGCAATCCGGCCGCGATCGAAGATCGCTGTCGCGACGCGCGCCGGATCAATCTGCTCGACGACCTGGTCGCCGACGTGCGGTTCGCGATCCGTGGCTTCAATCAGAACCGGCTGCTCTCGGCCGTCATCGTCCTGACGTTGACCTTCGGCATCGGCATCAGCAGCGGCGTGTTCACGATCTTCTCGCGGATCGCGCTGCAACCGCCCGTCGGCACGGATCCGGGCAGCTTTCTGCAGGTGTACGCCGCCTCGACGACCGAGCGGACGAAGGTCCCGACGCTCGGGGCGCTGAGCGTGGAGGAATACGTCGCGTTTCGCGATGGTGTTCGAGCCGTGCGCGCGCTGTCGGCCTTCAGTGAAGTCCGCGCGCACATCGGCGTCGACGCAGCGGCCGCGGCGACCCTGCAGCTGGTCACGTGCAATCACTTCGAGGTCTACGGCCTCGAGCGTCCCGCGCGCGGCCGGTTGCTCCAGCCCGCTGATTGCGAGACCGCGGCTCCGGTACTCGTGTTGTCGCATACCGGGTGGCTCACCCGCTTCGGCGCCGATGAAGGCGTGATCGGCCGCACGGTGTCCGTGGCGGGCGTGCCGGTCACCATCGTCGGCATCGCACCTCCCTCCGACGCGTCGCTGAAGTTCGGGGCCGGCTGGCTCCCCTACACGCTCCGCGGCCGGATGCAGATCGGCCCCGATCCCCGGCTGATGGCCGGCGGCCACCACGGCCACGATCGCTGGCTGATGGTGAGCGGAAGGCTCGCCCCCGAGGCCACCCGCGCGCAGGCCGCCGCGGAAATGGCGGTCATCGCCGCGCGGAACGATCTCGCGCACCCGGGACGCACGAGCAGCGTCGTCGTGACCAACGGCGCGACCGTGAACGAGCCCAGGATCCGGGCGACGGTTCTGGCAGTGATCGGTATGACCATGGCCGCGCTCTCCTGCCTGGTCCTGATCGCGTGTGCCAACGTCGCGACGCTGCTGTTGTCGCGCGCGGAAGCGCGGCAGAAGGAAGTCGCGGTCCGGATCTCGCTCGGCGCGGGGCGCGGACGCGTGATGCGGATGCTGCTCACCGAGACGCTGACACTGGCCGCGGTCGCCGGCGCCGCGAGCGTGTATGTCGCCTATCAGTTGCCCCGACTGATCATCGACTGGCTCGCAGGAACGGTACTCGAAACACGGATGACGCCCGACTGGCGCGCGTTCGCGTACCTCGCCGCGACGGTGTGCCTGGCGGGGGTCGCCGCCGGCCTCGCGCCGGCGTTCGAGACGATGCGCGTCGACGTCCTGGATTCGCTGAAGGGACGCCGATCGTTGTTCGGATCGCGGAGCGGGTCGCGCTTCCGCAGCGCGCTGGTCGCCGTTCAGGTCGGGTTGAGCTTCGTCCTCGTCGTCGGATCGGCGCTGTTCCTCGCCACGCACTATCAGACGCGCAACTGGCAGACCGGCTTCGAGACCGAGCGCGTCCTCATGCCGCGCGTCACTTACCGGACGGCGGGAGGTGTGAGCCGTCCGTCGCCGGCCGAACTCTCCGGTGTGCTGCGCGCTGTCCCGGGCACGGGCGCCGTCGTGTTCGCCCAGACGGCGCCGGTGTTCGGATCGGCCCGGGCCGACATCGTCGCGCCCGACGGGAGTGTGCGCACCGTGTCCGCCAACGAAGTCTCTCCCGGATTCTTCACGGCGCTGGACCTGCCCATCCTGCGCGGCCGCGCGCTCGACGAAGGGGATCGGCCCTGCGAGCACGACGACTGCCAGATCGTGATTTCGGAGTCGTTCGCGCGGCGGATCCTGAACACGCAGGATCCGGTCGGCCAGGCGGTTCGTACCAGGTCCGGCGTCACGTGGCGGATCGTGGGCGTGGCCCGCGACACGGCGACCGAGGAGGCCGGCCGGCCGGACGGGCCGCAGGCGTACCTGCCATGGATACCGGATGGACGTCCGTACCAGGCGCTCGTCCGGGTCTCAGGAGATCCGTCGACCTGCGCGCCAGCCGTCGCCGCGGCGCTTCGCGCCCGGTTTCCCGGTGCGTTCGTCGACAGCTACACGCTGCGCTGGCCGATCGACAGCTGGATTGAGGAGATCGGCAAGGTCGAGGCGCTGGTCGTCGGGCTGAGCGGCGCCGCGGTCGCGCTCGCCGCGATCGGGATCTTCGGGGTGGTGTCGTTCGCGATCGCGCGGCGACGACAGGAGCTTGGCGTCCGCCTGGCCCTCGGCGCCGGGCGGCGCGAGATCCACGCCACCGTGATCCGAAGCACGTTCACGCCCGTCGCCATCGGCCTCATCGGCGGCCTGGCATTGGCGGTCCCGGCTGGATTGGTGATGGGCGGCTCGATCCTCAAGCTGCGCGTCGGCGCCGCGGCCGCCAATCCGCTGATCTACGCCGCCGCCGCGCTGGTGCTGCTCGCGATCATCGGCCTCGCGCTGGCCATCCCCGCCCGCCGCGCCGCGGCCATCGATCCTCTCACTGCGCTGCGCAGCGAATAATGAGACCGATCACCCGATCGCCCGATCACCCGATCACCCGATCCCCTAGACGATCACCCGAATGATGTCCGACCGCGTGATGATGAAGGTCTTGTCGGTCTTGAAGTCGCGCACGAGCACGGCCGGCATGGCGGGAGTGATCATCGTGGCCAGCAGATCGACCGGCGTCGACACGTCGACGAACGGGAACGCCGGCTGCATGATCGACTCCACCGGCTCGGTCTTGATGAGAGGATTCTTCACCAGCTCGGAGTAGAGATGCGTCTCGTTGAGCGATCCCACCAGTCGCCCTTCATGGGTGATCGAGAGCTGCGAGAAGTCGTGCTCCCCCATCAGATGCACAGCCGCCTCGACCGGCTGATGGCATTCGATCGACAGCAGCTCGCCCGACACGCCTGACGCCACCAGATCGCGCGCCGTCATGCCGCTCTTCTCGAAGAAGCCCTTCTCGCGCATCCAGTCGTCGTTGAACATCTTGCCGAGATAGCGCGACCCGTGGTCGTGGAAGATGACCACGATGACGTCGCCGTCGGTGAAGTGCTCCTTCAGCTGCAGCAGGCCGGCCATCGCCGAGCCAGCGGAGTTGCCGGCGAAGATGCCTTCCTCGCGGGCGATGCGCCGGGTCATCACCGCGGCGTCCTTGTCGGTGACCTTCTCGAAGTGATCGATCACCGAGAAGTCGACGTTCTTCGGCAGGAAATCCTCGCCGATGCCTTCGGTGATGTACGGATAGATCTCGTTCTTGTCGAGGATGCCGGTGTCCTTGTACTTCTTCAGCACCGAGCCGTAGGTGTCGATCCCCCACACCTTGATCGTCGGATTCTTCTCTTTCAGGTAGCGGCCGACTCCGCTGATCGTTCCCCCCGTGCCGACGCCGACGACGAGGTGCGTGATCTTCCCGTCCGTCTGGTCCCAGATCTCCGGCCCGGTCTGCTCGTAGTGCGCCTGCGAATTCGACAGGTTGTCGTACTGGTTCGCCTTCCACGAGTTGGGCACCTCGCGCACCAGGCGCGACGAGACCGAATAGTAGGATCGCGGATCGTCCGGATCGACGTTCGTCGGGCAGACGATGACCTCCGCGCCGAAGGCCTTGAGCGCGTCGGCCTTCTCCTTCGACTGCTTGTCGGTCGTGGTGAAGACGCACTTGTAGCCTTTGATCACCGCCGCGATCGCCAGCCCCATGCCGGTGTTGCCCGAGGTCCCTTCGATGATGGTGCCGCCGGGCTTCAGCGCCCCGCTCTTCTCGGCGTCCTCGATCATCTTGACCGCCATGCGGTCCTTGATCGAGTTGCCCGGGTTCGTGGTTTCGATCTTGGCGTAGACGGTGCCCTTGACTCCCTTCGTGATCCGGTTGACGCGGACCATCGGCGTGTCGCCGATCGCCTCGAGGATATTGGCGAAGACTCGCTTCTCGCGCACGTTACCTGGTCCCCTGATTCAGCCGGTGAATCAGAATCGCCGCCCGCTTGGTCTGGCTCGGCAGGGTCGTCAGGTCGGCCGTCTCCGCGGGCGAGTGGTCGTCCCGGCCCATCAACCCGATGCCGTCGAGGATGTTCTTCACATACGCCGCAACGAACGACACGTCCGCCGCGCCGGCGCGGTCCGGGCTGACGGCCGTCACCGCGCCGAAGCCAAGCTCGCGGCTGGCACGATCGTACGCCGCGAGCACCTGCGCGTTGCCGGGCGTCGGCGGCATCGACGGATAACCCTCCTCGAACGTCAGCGTCGCCTTCGTCTGCGCCAGCGGCGTGGCCGCCACCACCGCCTGCATCGTGTCGCGCGCCTGCTGCAGCTGCTCCTTCGACAGCGTCCGGAGATCGCCGAGCGCAATCGCCCGCTCGGCGATGACGTTCGTCTTGCCCGACGCCGAGCCCTTGCTCAGCACGTCGTCCACGTCGATCGTCGTGCCGCCGAGGACGAGGCTGGGATTGAAGGTCAGGTGCGGCTGTCCGGCGAGGCGGCGACGGAAGCCGTCGAGGATGCGCGCCAGCTCGTAGTTCGCGCCATAGCCGATGTCGCTGCGGAAGATCTGCGACGAGTGGCCGGTCTTCGCCGTCACGGCCAGCTTCCAGGACGACGTGCCGCGCCGCGCGGTGACGGCAAACTTCGGATCGGCGGGGCCGTCCTCGAATCCGAGCGCATACTCGGCGCCCCGTGCCGCTTCGACCAGCGCGGCGCGCGCGGCCGCCTGCGGCTCGCCGGAGTCCTCCTCGTCCCCCGTCATCACCACGACCACGTTCATCTGGTCGAGCACGCCGGCCGCCTTGAGCGCCTTCAGGGCGGCGATGATGATGACGTCGCCCCCCTTCATGTCGATGATGCCGGGTCCCTTCGCGGTACGCTCGTCGACCCGCTGGAACGCCTGGAACGGGCTGTCCTTCTCGAACACCGTGTCGAGGTGGCCGATGAGCAGCATCCGCTTTCCCTTCCCCGGGTGCTCCGCGACCAGATGTCCCGCGCGCTTGAACGGCGTGCCGTCCACCCACGTCGTCTTGAAGCCGAGCTGGTCGAGCTCGCGGCGGAACAGCGCGCCGACGGCGCGGACGCCGGGAAAGTTGTGCGTCCCGCTGTTGATGTTGACGGCCTTCTCGAGCAGGTCCAGCGCGTCGGCGTTGCCGGCATCCACCGCCGCGACGATCGCGCGCTCGGTCGAGGACGCGATCTGCGACACCGCGAGCAGCGTGAGAAAGACGAGCGCGTACATTGGCCCGATCTTACTCCGGGCGGACGCGATCTACTTCTTCGCCGGCGGCGGCGGGGGCGGATTGTCGCTGTTGTAGATCGCGTGCGAGATCGCCCAGTTGCCCGCCGCGTCCTTCTTCAGCAGCACGACGTACTTGCCCTTGTCGTCGACCATGCCGCCGGTCGCGTGCGACATGAGCTGCTGCTTGTAGGTGCCGATGTCGTACGCCGTGTCGCCCATCACCCTGGTCGAGGTCGCGGTGATGGTCATGCCGTGCAGCATCCACTGCTTGGCGAACTCCTTGTGGAACGCTTCGATCGCGGCGCGGCCGCTCGCCGCGGGCGCGTTGGGCGGCATCTCGACGCCGTCGGCGGCGAACAGCTTCGCCAGGCCGGCGGCGTCCTGCGCCCCTGCCGCCGTCTGATACGCGGTGCGGATCTTGGCGATCGCCGCTTCGTCGGCCCCCTTCTGCTGCGCCGCTGCGCCGGCCGTCATGAGCGCCATCGCCCCGAGTACTGCCATCAGCCTCATCGGATCCTCCTACTTGACGATCGTCATCGTCATCGTCGTCCTGGTGTTGTTCTGCATGGTGATCGTCCCGGCGTCCGGCGTGCGCAGCGTAATGGTGGACGGCATGTCCGTGCGCATGGTGTTGCTCTCGATGCGCCCGCGCGCGAGGCTGAAGACGAGCTCCCCTTCGCCTTTGCTGCCCGGGGCGAGCTTCACGACCGTGGATGCGCCTGTCGAGGGTACCTCTTCCTGGCGCAGGGCGAGCGAGACCGCGATCCGCGCCACCGCGGCGTCGCCGGCGCCGTCGATCGCCTTCAGGGTGTAGGTCGACTTGCCGAGCAGCCGGCCGGTCGCGTCGGCGCCGACCGCCTGCTCCGCGCTCCAACTGTCGCCGACGTTCACCGGCTGTTCCGGCAGCCGCGCGAAGCTCTGCTCGAGCGCGGCACGGAGCGCCTCGTCGCTCAACATGCCTTTGATGCTCTGGGCGAGCGCCCCCGACATCGGGTCGCGCGGCAGATCGTCGATCAGCTTCTGGGCGATGCGCGCCGCGCCGTCGATGCGCCGCACCGCGCCGGTCGGGGCCATGGTGACGCTGACGGCTTCCCCGACCATGCCGCCCAGGGTCTTGGACATGGCGAGGACGCGGGGATCGGCGCCCTCCGGCAGCGGCCTGGCGCTGTCGTATACCACCTTCCCCGCCGGCGTCGTCACTTCCATCGACACGGCGTCGATCGAGTGGCGCAGCGTGGCGCTGCCGTCTGCCGGATTGACCGCGGCGACGGTGAGCTTGATGGTCTGCGACATCGTCTGCTCGAACGTTTCCGGGCCGCGGGGACCGCCGGTCGCGCTGCTCGTCGTGCGCACGACCGTGCGATAGGTCAGCACGTCCCCCTGCGCCCACTTGTAGCGGATCGGAACCGCCTGGGCCGCGGCCTGGACGGCGGAGCCCGCCACGAGCAGCACCACTCCAGCACGCACCAGCCATCGAACGATCACGCGCGCCTCCTTTGAAAAGGGATCGTGATCATAAAGATACTGCACAGGACCAGCCCGCCGCCGAGCCCGGCATTCACGCTGAGGCGCTCGCCGAGAACGACCGCCCCGAGCAGGATGGCGATGAACGGTTCGACGAGCCCCATCGACAGGACGGCAGTGGCGGACATGCGCTCGAGCAGCCAGTAGTTCAGCCAGGTCGCGGCGACGGATCCGAAGACCGCGAGATACAGCACGCAGCCGATCGCCGGGAGGGTCCAGTTGTGGGCGAGCGGATTGCCTTCGCGGACCGCCGCGAAGAGCAGCATCGGGCCCACCGCGGCGATCATCTGCCCGCAGGTGATCACTTCCGGCCTCAGCGCGGGACGGCGCCGGGCCTTGACGAAGACGTAAGCGAAGCCGACGAACGCGGAGGCCGCCGTGACCGCGAGCGCGCCGAAGAGCGCCTGCCGGCCGGACAGGTGCAGCTGGTCGGCGGAGATGGTCCACACGCCGCCGATCCCGAGCGCGATCGCGCCGAGCGCGCGCAGCGTGAACGGCTCGTCCTTCAGCATGTAGTGGCCGAGCACCAGCGAGAACGCCGGCGTCGTGGCGCCAAGCACCGCCACGAGGCCGGACGGAATGAACTGCGCGCCCCAGAAGAGCAGCGCGTAGTTCACGCCGAGGACGAGCAGGCCGGCGATGGCCATGACCGACCAGTCCGCGGCGCGCCGCGGCAGCGGCACCGCGCGGATCCACAGGATGGGGAGGAACACCGCGATCGCGACGACGAGACGGGTGGCCGCGAAGGTGACCGGCGGGAGGTCACGAAGCCCGATCTTGATGAACAGCCAGACGCTGCTCCAGATCAGGCAGGTGATCCACCAGACCGTCAGCGTCATCGGCGTGCGCCGCCCGGCGTCACGTCGTGCTCCCGCAGGGACGCAGAGTACCGGGTGGAATCCTTCCCGGGTCTCTGCGTGCTCTGCGGCCTCGGCGGTGGTTCCGTCCGTGACAGCCGATTAACGCTCCTGTGCCGGCGTCGCGGTCGGCCGCGGCGCGGTGCGGCCGGCGTCGAGATCGTTCCAGTTCAGGATGGCGTTGAAGCCGAGGAAGAAGTTCCCCTGCGTCTGCCACCGCCAGAACGGACGGTTCGCGAACAGGATGACGTGTCCGGCGCCGATCGGCGCGTCGACGGCGACGGCGCGCCCCGCGATCGCATCACCGCCGACCAGCACGCCTGACAGGAGCATGTCGTTCGGATCGGTCGGGAACGACAGCAGCACGCGCGGAGCGTTCGGGCCGGCTCCCGCGCCGCCGCCGCGGCCTCCGAACCCTGCCCCGGCGCCGCCGCGGCCGCCGCGCCCCTGTCCGGGCGCAGCGCCGGTGCCGGCAGCGGAGGCGGGTGCCGAGCCTTCGAGCGTCGCCAGGCGCGGCTGCACCGCGTTCGGCTGCATGTTGATGTTGCCGGGCAGCCCGGCGCCGCGGCCGCCGCCGCGCCCGCCGAAACCGCCGCCCCCGCCGACGGAGAAGATCGGCCCTTGATTGAAGTACACGGCGAGCGCGTTCTGATCGTAGCCGTAGAGGACCGGGCTGGTTCTGTCCCCGAGCAGCGTCTTCAGCACCGAACCGCGCGCATAAAGACCCTCGCCGGGTTCGACGTTGATCCCCTGCGTGAGGTTGAACTCCGGGAAGATCGTGGCGGTGCTCCCCTCCGTGATCAGGACGCCCCCCTGCTGCACGAACTTCATCAGCTCCTGCAGTCCGTCGTAGCCAAGCCCGCCGCGCATGTCGTCGGTCGAGTCCTGGATGCCGAGGTGCGGCGTCTCCGCGGTCTTCTTGTACGGGCGCGGCTCGCTGCCCTGCACGCCGCCGTAGACCAGCCCCTGCGCTGCGCCGCCGGCGTGCGGAAAGATGATCACGTCGTACTTCTGCTTCAGGCTTCCCTGGCGCACGAGATTGTCGGCGAAGTAGGTGTACGGCACCTTGTAGTAGTCGAGCGCCATCCGCACCCAGCCCTCGTCCTGGGTGCTGGTCCAGGTGTGGATGTAGCCGATCCGCGGCGCGTCGAGATCGTGCATCGGCACCGACGGTGCGCCGGCGACCGCCACCGCCGACAGCCCGAGCTCCCGGATCGAGGGCTCGAGGACGGCGCGGTCGGCGTTCTGAATCACGAACGAGCCGGCTCCGAACTTGCGCCCGCCGGCCTCGAACGCCTGCTGCGCGGCGGACATCTTGACCGCCGCGTGGCGGAAGCGGAAGGTCACGAGCGGATTGTCCGTCGTGTGCTCGACGATCAGGACCGGGCCGCTGCCGGTAATCGTGCCGGCCACCTTGAAATCGGCGGCCGCGAGCGTCATCGGCTGCTGCTGGATCGCCTTGTCGGCGATCGCCGTGACCTTGAGATTGCGGACCAGCGGAATCGCCCATCCCGTGTCGTCGTACGGGCGCGGGTTGTCCGGCGCGTAGAACTGGACGCCGAGCAGCGTCTCGACCACCGCCGCGTACGGCTGATCCAGGCGCACGATGTAATCGCCCGCCGCAACCTGGACGCCGCCCGCCGTGAACGCGGCGTTCGCCGTATGCACCTCGGCTCCCTGGCGGCGGAGCAGATTCATCAGGTCGGCCGCTTCCACCGGCCGGCGCTGCTTCGCCGGAATCACGTACGCATAGGGAGCCTTCGCCTGCCCGCGCTCGATCGTGTGCTTGTTCTTCAGGTAGTAGTTCTCGAGGAAGAAGTCCTTGTTCCTGGCGACGTTGTTCATCGAGATCAGGATCGCGCTCTGCTGCATGTTGACGTTGGCGCGCGGTCCCCACTGCACGTCCCCGGGCGTCGGGTTCGGCCGGTACCACTCGCGGCTCTGATTGCCGCCGATCGGATAGTTCTGGCCGCGGAAGCTCTGCGTCTCGTAGAAGCGGCCGATCGAATTGTGGGTGACGCCGATCCAGAACATGTAGTTCGGCACCCACCCGTCGTAATAGTTGTAGGTCCACACGCCGGGCACGTTGCGCTTGGCCATCTCGACCATCTCGTTCTGCGCCAGCAGCCACCACTCGTTCACCTGGATGGGATCGACGACGGTATTGTAGGGACCGGTGCCGGTCGAGACATACAGCAGCGTGACCGACTCGTGCAGGTCGTGGAACACCTGCGGGCGCCAGTCGAGGAAGCTCTTGAGAATGTTCTGCGTGAGCTTCAGCCCGACGCCGATGCCGTCGCGGTTGTTGTCGTGCTGCACGTACTGGCCCCAGTAGACCAGCCCCGGCTGCGGCTTCCCCGGGTTCTTGAGCGCCCAGCGGAAGTTGTCCACGGCTTTCTCCCGGCCATCGACCTCCGTCGCCGGCGTCAGCACCACGATCGAATTGTTGCGGATCGTGCGGATGTACTCCGACTCTTCGACCGCCAGACGGAAGGCCAGCTCGATCAGCATCTCGGGGCTGCCGAACTCCGGCGTGTGGATGCTGCCGCTCGCGTAGTAAATCGGCTTGCCGGCCGCGATCAACTGCCTGGCTTCCGCTTCGGCGAGCTTCCGCGGATCGGTGAGCCGCGCGGTGATCTGCTTGTACTTGTCGAGCTGCTTGATCGTCGCCTCGTCCGCGATCGCGAGCGCCACCATGTCGCGCCCCTCGTCGCTCTTGCCGATGCGGAACAGCTTCACCCTGGGGGACGCCTTCTCGAGCGCCTCGTAGTAACGGACGATGTCGGCGTGGTACGTGAGATTGCCGGGCTCGCCCGGCACGTAGCCGAAGAACTTCAGCGGCGACGGCACCGTCGCCGACGCCGGCATGTGATCGACCAGCTCGGTGAGAATCCGCGCATCCGGCGTCGCCTTCTTGATCCGCGCGGTGTACTCCTCATCGAGCTTCTGCGGCGTCGCCGTCGTCCGCGGACCTTGCGCGTGGACGGGACTGGGAAGATGGCAGAGCAGCGCCACGGCGGCGGCGAAGGCGAGCTTCGGCCCGCGCGAGCGGTACGACGACACGTTCATCTGTCCTCCAGGGGATAACCGGAGGAGTATACCCTCACACTCGCGCGGCGCGCGTCGGCACCGGGCCGTCCTCCACGGTGAGCGAGCGCGCGCGGCCGCCGGCCACGTCGAACCGGACGCGCACCGCTTCGGCCCCGGCGGGATTGAACACGAGTCCACCGTGGTGGAACAGGTTGCGCTCGCTGCCGCCGGCGCGCGCGATCGTGAGCGCGCCGCGCGCGGTCCGCGCCACCTTCAAGGTCTCGCTCGGGCCGGCGCCGAACGAGTACTCGCCGGCGATCGCCGCGTACTCGGCCTCGCTCAGCGGCAGGTCGGTGTAGCGCGGGTCGGCGTCGCCCAGCGCGTCGAGATACGCCAGCACCTCCGCCGCCGCGGCGCCGCCGGCGCGCGCGTGGGCGGCCAGCGTGATGCCGTGCGGCCCGCGCGCACGCTGAATGCCCGGCGCCGCGGCGATCCAGCCTTTGAGGATCGCCACCTGTCCCATCATCGCCGCCGTGAAGATCGTCGGCCGCGCGCCGTGCGCGATCAGCAGCTCCGCGATCGCGCGGTTGCCGACGTGCGAAGCCGCGTCGATCGGCGTCTCCCAATCCCCGTATCCCCAGTCCCACGAGACCCTGGCCAGCGCCGGCCGCGCCGTGACCAGCTCCTTGACCCGGGCGAGGTTGCCGTGCGACGCGGTCACCACGTCTCTGACCAGCGCCGGCTCGTGCGCCGGAAAGGCGGCCCCCGGCGCGGCCGCCGTGGACGGCTGTCGCGCGGCCAGGAAGGGAACGGCGGGAACGGCGGCGAGAAACCGGCGGCGGGAAAACGAGTCGAACATCTGCGGGTGCCTCCTGCCGGCCGACGCTACCGGCGGCTCGCCGCGCGCTTCAAGCCATCAGCGTGTGAGCGGCGTGTGAGCCGGCAACCTGCTGAGGACTCAGGCCTTCCCGATCCGCTGCATGATCGCGACGGCGATCTCCGCCGCGATGATGTCCTGCTGCCGGAGGTCGAGGGTCGGGCTGTCGTAGGTCCGCGCCCAGACGTGCGTCTGGTCGGCGACGCGGATCAGGTGGGCGACGATCCGCAGCTGGCGCTCGTCCCGCTTCATCTGGCCGAGCACCAGGTACTGCGCGCCGAGCGACTCCCCCATCGCCTTCAGGTCGGGCGGACGGAAGGTGAACGTCAGCCCGGATGCATTGCCGATGACCCGCAGCCGGCTCGACGCCGCCAAGCGGGCGACGGTCGCGTCCGACACCCCCTTGGCGACGCGGTCGAGGTCCGCCGACCCGGTCTCGTTGTTGAACGGAACCACGAGAACGGTGGGCGCCGGTCGGTGCTGGGTGTAGCGCAGCGCGACGACGAACGCAATGGCCGCCAGCACGGCGGCGGTCACGCCCCACGGCAGGCGCCGGCGCTCGGATGCGGGTACGAAGATCGGCGGCCGCTGCTCGGTGACGGGAGCGATGAAGCGGTAGCCGCGGGTCGGGACCGTCTCGATGTAGGACGGTGCCGCCGCGTTGTCGCGCAGCGCCGATCGCAGCCTGGCGACGCAGAAGTTCAAGCTGCGTTCGAAATCGACGTGGGTGTCGTCCCCCCAGAGCGCCGCGCGAATCTCGTCCCGTCCGACCAGCTCGCCGGGATTCGCCAGCAGCAGTTCCAGCAGCCGCGAGGGCTGCCGCTGCAGGCGCACGCGGCGCCCCCGGCGCCACAACTCGCCGCTCGCCGGATCGAAGGCGAAGTCGCCGAAGCAGATCCTAGACGGCCGCGGCGGCATGGCGGTCGCTCGAGAGCAGCAGTTTGCCCGCGCCGGTGAGCGCCCACGCCAGCACGGCACAGAGGAAGAACACCGCGCGCACGCCGAACGCCTGTGCGAGCACGCCGGAGAGCGCCAGGCCGATCAACTGCGCGAAGAAGACGACCGACATGGTGGTGCTCGAGATGCGCCCCATGAGCGCCGCCGGCGTTTCCTGCTGCATCAGCGTCTGCGCCGGCACGATGACGCCGGCGAAGGCGAAGCCGAGGGTGAAACAGGCCAGCATCGACATCGCCACCCACGGCAGCGCGCCGAGCAGCAGCGCCCCGAGCCCGATCCCGGCGAGCCCCGAGAGCACCAGCGTCGCGCTGGCGATCCGGCCCGAGACGCGCCGCACCAGCGGCATGCCGAAGAGCATCCCGGTGCCGACCATCGCGCTCACGACCCCGAAGACGCCGGCCTGTGCGTGCAGCCACTCGCGGACGTAAATGGCGATCAGCGGACCGAAACATCCCATCACGAACATCCCGGCTGCCATCGCCATCACGACGAACGAGATGGCGGCGTGATGGGAGATGAACCGCATCCCCTCGCCCATCTCGTGGACGATCCCAGCGATGCGGCCGCGCTGGACCGCCGCGGTCTGCGCCGGCGCGCCCGCCGGACGCACGATCGTCACCGTGCCAATCAGCAGCGCGGAGACGATGAAGCTGACGAAATCGACCGCGTAGCAGACCGACGGGCCGAACGCCGACACCAGTCCGCCGGCCGCCGCCGGGCCGACGATTCGGGCGCCGAGCATCGCCATCTGCATCAGCGCGTTCGCCGACATCAGTCCGTTCGGCGGCACGTGGCTGCGGATCGTCACCGATTGCGCCGGAGCGAAGAAGCTCGACACGCAGCTGAGCGCCGCCAGGATGATGTAGATCTGCCAGATCGTCGTGGTCACCATCAGCAGCAGCACCAGCGCGGCGCGGATGAGATCGCTGGCGATCAGCGTCGGCTTCAGCTGCCAGCGATCGACGAAGACGCCCGACAGCGGACCGAGGAACGCCAGCGGCAGCATGTAGGCGATCTGCACCCCGGTCACCTGGGCGGGAGTGGCGTGCATCCGGTAGGTGACGATGCTGATGACGGCGAAGATGGCGAGGAAGTCGCCGAGCAGGCTGACCACCTGCGCGTAGAACACGCGGCGCATCACCGTCAGACCCAGCACCTCGCGCAGCGTCATCGGGACCGCTTCTCGAGTGGCGCTCGAGACACCCCGGGCAGCGTCGCGCGGCGGCAGCGGTGACGGTTCGGCAGCCATGTCGGTGGGGGCCCTCATCATACTCCACCGCTCCCGCCGCGCTACAATGCCGCGCCATGCGCCCACTCGCGATCGCGCTCGTGACGGCGGCGGCCGCCGCCCTCGCTCAGCCGGCGTCCTACGACCTCATCGTCCGCAACGGGCGCGTCGTCGACGGCTCCGGATCGCCGTGGTATCGAGCGGACGTGGCGATCCGCGGCGATGCGATTGCCGCGATCGCGCCGCGGATCGAGGCCGGCGCCGCCCGCACCATCGACGCCGGCGGCAGGATCGTGGCGCCCGGCTTCATCGACATCCACACCCACGCGCGCCGCGGCTTGTCGCAGGTGCCGACGGCGGCGAATTACGTCCGGCAGGGCGTCACCACCGTCATCGAAGGGCCCGACGGATCGTCGGCGGTACCGATCGCCCCGTTCTTCGCGCAAATGGAGAAGCTGGACAAGTCGGTCAACATCGCTTCGTTCCTCGGCCAGGGATCCATCCGCAGCGCCGTCGTCGGCAACACCAACCGCAAGGCGACGGCCGAGGAGATCCGGACGATGGTCGGCATGGTGGAACAGGGGATGCGGGAAGGGGCCCTCGGCCTGAGCACCGGGCTGTTCTACGTGCCGGGCACGTTCACGCCGACCGACGAAGTGATCGAGCTCGCCCGCGCCGCGGGACGCCTGGGCGGCGTCCACGAATCGCATCAGCGAGACGATGCCGCGAGACTGCTCGACAGCGTCAACGAAACGATCGCGATCGGCGAGAAGGGCGGCCTGCCGACTCAGATCAGCCACGCGAAGGTGGTTGGCGTCGGCAACTGGGGGCGCAGCGTCGACATGCTGCGGCTGGTGGACGAGGCGCGCGCCCGCGGCGTGGACGTCACCATCGATCAGTATCCATACACCGCGTCGAGCACCAGCGTAGCGGCGGCGCTGATTCCGGCCTGGGTGCTGGAGGGCGGGCGCGAGGCGACGCTGGCGCGGCTCAAGGAATCGGGACCCCGCGAAAAGGCGAAGGGCGGGATCGCGATGATGATTCGCGACGAGCGCGGCGGCGGCGATCCGAAGAACGTGCAGTTCGCGAGCTGCAGCTTCGATCCTTCGCTCGCCGGCAAGACCCTGGCCGACCTGACCAGGGCGCGCGGCCTCGCCCCCACCATCCGCAATGCCGCGGAGGTCGTGATGTGGATCGTCGAGCAGGGCGGCTGCCAGGGCATCTTCCACGCCATGAGCGAGCGTGACCTGGTGCGGATCCTGCGCCATCCGGCGACGATGATCGCGTCCGACGGCTCGGTGCCGGTATTCGGCGAAGCCAATCCGCACCCGCGGAGCTACGGCACCTTCGCGCGCGTGCTCGGGACCTACGTGCGCGAGAAGAAAGTGCTGTCGCTCGAGGACGCGATCCGCAAGATGTCGGCGTTCCCCGCCGGCCGCCTCGGCTTCACCGACCGCGGGCTCCTGCGGCCCGGACTCAAGGCCGACCTCGTCGTGTTCGATCCAGCGACGGTGCGGGACACGGCAACGTTCGCCAGTCCGCACTCGTATGCCGAGGGGTTCTCACACGTGGTGGTCAACGGCCAGGTGGTGTTCGAGCATGGCGAGATGACCGCGTCGAGACCCGGCAGGGTGTTGTACGGAGCTGCGCGGAGATAACCGCCAACGTCCCAGCGCCCAACGCCCAACGCGCGTTTCAGCTAGTACTTCTGCCAGCTGAACGATGACATGACGTGATTGCCGAGCACGGTGAACTTCGAGGCCAGGCTGCGATCGTAATGGACGCTGGCGCCTCCCGTGTCGGTGAACTGCCTCGACAGGATCGACCCGTAGAAGTTGCCGCTGCCGTCCATGCTGACCGACGCGTTCGGCGCGTAGACGGTCGCGGCCGTCTGGTTCCCGCCCGTGTACTTCATGGTTCCGGTGCCGGCGTACAGAATCTGGAACTTCGACGGATCGAACGTCGCGTTCGAGAACGAGCCGCCGGTGAAGTCGACCACGTCACCGGTGACGCCGGTTCCCACGACGTTCATCGTCACCGACGTGTCGGTGCCGAGTATGAGATTGGAGTTGCCGGCCATGATGAACGAGTTCACGTTCACCGTCACCGGGGAGGCCGACGTGCCGTTGTCGATCGTGAGCGTCGAGCCGCCGCTGAGCGTGACGTTGCCGAGCGAGATCGTCCCCCCGTTCGAGTTCAGGGTGATGTTTCCGGCGGCTGAACTGCTGCACGTCACCGGGAAACTGATGTAGAGCGACAGCGAGAGACACGTCGTGCTCGACGTGATGCTGAGATTCGTCGTCGGCGGCAACGGCGACGGCAGCGCCGGCGTGGGGTACGTCTTCGCCTGCGGCAGCTGGATCGTGTCGCCGGACACGTTCGCCTGGCCGGTTTGCGTCAGGGCGGTGATGTTGCCGTTGGTGCAGTTGCCGACCCCGGTCCGCGGCGTGTCGAGGTTGCCGGCGATGTTCACCTGGCCGGCGATGCTCAGGTTGCCGTTGGTTCCGACCGAGCCGCCTGCCGATTGGGTGACCGGGGCCCCGCCGGACATCGTCATGCTGTTCGAATCGTAGCTGTCGGTGCGGACGTTGCCGGTCATGGTGATGGCGCCGCAGCCGGACCCGGTGGCGAAGATCGCATACGTCTCCGCCGCCGTGCTGTCGCGCTCGAGGAGCGCCGCCACTTCGACGGTCGCCGCCAGCGCCCCGGGCACGGTGCCGGTCGCCTCGATGCGCCACGTCTGCACCACGCCGGAGGTGCCGCCGTAGACGGTCACCTGCCTCATCGAGATGAGCGTCGCCTTGGCGGCGTAGGTGACCGTCGCGCCGGAGCCGACGCTCAGCGACGCGCCGCTGAACAGCGCCGCATAGGCGCTCTTGATCGTCGTGCTCGGGTGGTTCGAGTCGGTGGCGACCGCGGCCAGCACCACCGGGTTGCCGCTGTAGGTGACCGGCGACACCGTGGTGTCGAACCCCGTGGTGTTGGTCACGAGGCTGGTGTAGGTGGTGCTCGACAGATAGTGGATCGCGCGGTGCACGCCCGCCTCGCCGGCGTAGCGCGCCTGCGACATGGTCTTGTAGTTGCGGCTCGCCGAGGTCTCGGTCTGCGCCAGGAACATGATCGACACCGCCATCGCCGAGAGCGCCGCCATCAGGAAGAGCGTGAAGACGAGCGCGACGCCGTGTTCGCCGGTGCGGGTCATGTCAGTGCTCTTTCTCTTACGGCAGCGGCGGCAGCAGCGCCGTGATGCTCGGCGGGATCGGCTGAATGCGGTTCGCGATGCCGAGACTCGCCATCTGCCAGGCGTTGAACGTGTTGCGCGGCGACACGTTGAGCAGCGCCTTGGTCTGGGTCTGATACTGCTTCGTGATCGGATCGATGAGCTGCGTCCGCACGGTCAGCGTGATCGCGACATCGGTCACGTAGGCGTTGCCGCCGACCATGGCCGTCTGGTAGGTGAAGCACGGCGTCCCGTTGGGATTGTCGGTGATGTTGCTGAGCAGGATGTCCTTGGCGGTGACCGGGGGTTTGGTCCCCAGGGTCCACGACATCATGTTGCGGTAGAGATTGTTGCCGACGGTGTCGCAGGTGTACTCGATGTAGACCATGTTGCCGTCGGCGTTGATGTCCCCATACAGCTTCAGGACCGTGCCGGTCGAGCCATTCGCATAGGTGAAGGTCGGTCCGCCGGGCGCGTAGGTCGACGGGGAACTGGCGGGCGGAATGATGCCGGTGCCGAAGGCGCCCAGCGCCAGCACCGGCGCGTTGGCGTTGTGCGCCCGGACCCGCCCGGTCACCACGCCCGCCAGATCGGTCTGGAGCGATTGCACCGTCACGGAGGTCGCCGACGGAATCGCCGTCACCTTGACCGTCTCCTGCGCCGCGTCCGTCTCGTTCGACGCACTGCCGGTGTCGATCGTGAGCTTCATGCCGACATACATGCCGGCGGAAGAGGACACGGGAATCGTCACCGTCGCTCCCGCGGCGCCGGCACTGGTGCCGGAGGTCGTCGTGACCGCCGGCAGGGCGATGCGTCCCGCCTGCCCGACTTCCTGCTGCAGCACTTCGGTCGCGCCGCGGATGCCGCTGTGCATCTGCGTGCGGTTCCAGATCGTGGCCTGCGCCGCCGTCATCTTCAGCAGCGCCGATACCGCGGCGCCGGAGATCAGCAGCATGATCGCCATGGCAACGAGCAGCTCCGGCAGGGAGAAGCCGGCTTGCATCGGCGTGCGGCGCATGGTCAGAAGCCCCTGGCCTTCAGCACCGTCAGCGTCGACTGTGCTTTCATCGCACCGCCGAAGCCGCGCGCGATCGTGGACGACACCGTGATCCGCTTCAGATCGGCCGGCAGCTCCGTCGGGTGCGTGGTGTTGTCGTCAATCTGCCAGACGCGCTGATAGAACCAGCCGCTCGGCGGCGTCGTGCCGCTCGGCGCCGCGCACGCGGCTCCCGTGGTGCCGCACAGGTTGCCGTTGTCATCGAGATAGTCGACGTAGAGCGCGACCGGGGTGCCCGGATTGGAGTTCCCTCCCGCGGCGAGGCCGCTGCCGCCGGAGCTGGCGGCCGGGAACACGCGCGTGTCGCTCGACGCGTCGCCGTAGGTCAGCGCCAGCAGCTGCTCCAGCTTGTCCTGGGCGTACTCCGTGGTCCGCGCCCCGAGGTGCCCCTGGTTCTCGGTGGTCGAGATCGCCAGCGCCGCCAGCGACATCAGCCCCGCCATCAGCGTCGCCAGAATCGCCGTGGCGATCACGACCTCGACGATGGTCGTGCCCTGCTCCCCGTGCAGCCGCGTCTTCATTGCAGCGTCCATGACGGTGTCGAGGTGTAGTTGGACTGCCACGTCCGGATGAAGCCGGTGGCCGCCACGGTGATGCCGTAGACGGCGGAACTGTCGGTCACGTAGATCGCGTCGAGGCCGGTCGGACTCCCCGTGCCGTCGATCGGAATGCCGCGCGAATTGAACGTGACGCACGCGGTGTTCGCGACCGCGACCGGCGCCGGCGGCGAGCCCGCCATGGTGGTGCACTCCGGCGCCTGGCCGATGGTGGTCTGCGTGTTCGGCGGCGGCGTCGAAATCGGCCCGTAGCCGAACGACACCGTGCTCGACAGCGAGACCGCGCCCCCTTCGGTGTTCCACGTCGACGTCGACTTGTCGAAGGTCTGCACGTAGAACTGGCGGCCGGTGATGTCGACGTAGAGCCGCGCCTGGGTGAACTTCGCGGCGGCGCGCATCTTCGCAACCGCGGTCGCGTTCGACAGCTCGCGGGCGTCGCCACTGAGCTTCAGAAAGCGGATCGCGTTGCCGCTCATCGGCACTGTGATCGCCGCAAGCGTGCCGATGATGGCGACCACCATCAGCAGCTCGATCAGCGAGAAGCCGCGCGAATCTCTGTAAAACATGGGCGACTCGATTCGAGGGCAATCCGTATGCCGCCAGGCGATCCGGCGCAGGGTCGCGGGGCGGCTCCGGGCGGAAACTGCCCGCCGCCGCCGGAAACCGGCGGCGCGGCCCGGCCGCCGGATCGCGAACCGGGAAGGTTGGTGCCCCGTTCTGGCACACGCGATCACGTTACTGGTACAAAAGGAAAGCGGCTCCCTGCCCCGCGAGGGGGGAGCCGCTTTGAACCACCGCCGGGAATTCGAGGACGGCCTAGGCCTTGAGGTGCTTGTTCACAAGCTTGGTCATCTCGAACATGTTGACCTGGGACTTGCCGCCGAAGACGGTCTTCAGCGCGTCGTCCGCCTTGATCATCCGCTTGTTCTTCTGATCCTGCAGCTTGTTCTTCTTGATGTAGGCCCACAGTTTCTTGGTGACTTCCGTCCGCGGAATCGGCTTGCTGCCGACCACTTCCGACAGCGCCGAGCTCGGCGTCATCGGCTTCATGAACGCCGCGTTCGGTTTTCTCGCGGACTTCTTCGCCGTCTTCTTGGCCATCTGATCTCCTTAACGCGCGTTCGCGTTACCCAGGGGTGCGCGTGAATGCCCGAAGCGTAGCACAACTTCCCACGTTTTCATGGGGGAAATCGGCTATTGCGGACACGTTTGCGGCCGCGGCGCCGGCGTGGCGGCGGTCACGGACAGGTACTGCACCAGCGGCGGATTGGTCGGCGCCAGCGTGATCGCGACCCGGAGATCGCCGTGGGCGCAGCGCATCGTCCAGTCGCCGCGCAGCGCGTTTTCCACCCGGTCGAACCCGGATCCGGCGGTGCACGCGCCCGCCGCCGCCACCAGCCTGGCGATCGCCGCGCGCCGCCGCGCCTTGCTCTCGTCGAGATACAGGTTCTGCGCCGCGATGCGGTCGGCGACGCCGTCGTCCCACGTCACGATCAGCCCGGCGACCGCGTCGCGCGCCGACACCAGCGCCGGCGATGGCCGCACGACGCGCGGCTGCAAGGCGCCGGTGCGCGCGAGCGCGTCGAGCGACAGATCGACGGTGCGCGCCCACCCGGAGTAGGTGCGGTTGCCGAAGGCGATGATGCCGACGCCGTACTCGGGAAGCCAGCGCATCAGCGAACCGAACCCGGGCAGGCCGCCGCTGTGCGAGACGACGGTGGGGAACGCGCACGTCTGCGCCACGCGCAGCCCGAACCCGTATCCACCCGCGTTCAGCTGCACGCCGCTGCCGCCCGCCGTCACGCTGGCGGGCGATGGGCGCCACACCTGCTGCATCTCGCGCAGCGACGCGCGCCGCACCGGTCCGCTCTCAGGCGCATCGCGCGGCGGCCACGCCGCGAGATACGCCCCGACGTACCTCCCCAGATCCGACAGCGTCGTCAGCATGCCGCCCATCGATCCGAACGAGCCGTTGGCGAGCAGCGGCTCTTCTTTCCACTGCGCGTCCTCCCAGCGGTAGCCGTGCGCGAGCCTGTCGGCCGGCACGCTCGACGGCTCGAGTGTCGTCGACGTCATGCCGAGCGGCTGGAGGATCTGGTCCTGGACGTACTTCGTGTAGGCCTGCGTCGGCGTGCCGCGATTGCCGCTCAGCGTGCCGACGATGCGGCCGAGGATCGCGAAGCCGTAGTTCGAGTACTCATAGGCGACGCCCGGGGCGTTGGAGAACGGGATGCCGCCGCGAATCAACGCCGAGAGCTGCTCGTCCGTGTCGGCGAGCTGCTGATCGCCCCACGGATTGTCTTCCGGGAATCCTTCGGCGTGCGAGAGCAGATGCCGGATGGTGATCCGGGGTGAGTCCGACGTCGGATAGACGAGCGACTTCATCTCGGGCACGTACTTCTCGGCGGGATCGTCGAGGGACAACTTCCCGGCGTCGCGCAGCTTCATGATCGCCATCGCGGTGAAGCTCTTCGTCATCGATGCGATGCGGAACACGGTGTCGGGTGTGACCGGTGACTTCGCCGCGAGTTCGCGATAGCCGAGCACGCCGGTGTGCGCGAGCTCGCCGTCGACGACGATGCCCCAGGCGGCGCCGGGGATGTTCGCTCCGGCGGCGTAGTCGCGGAACAGCTTGTCGATCTCGGCGAACGCGCTCGCCAGCTTCTCGCGCCGCGCCGCGTCGGCGAACTGCGGCGGCGGCGCTTGGTGCCCGACGTTCTGCCCGTTCAGCTCCGCCGACGTCAACACGCAGCACAGCGCGATCGCGGCACGCCGCATCATCATTTCCTCCTGACGATCGGATAGGGGCCGGTGGCGACGTCCTTCAGTTCCGCGTCGAGAAAATTCCACGCCACGAGACCGTCATCGGACGTCGGCTCCAGCAGATAGAACGCGAGCCGTCCGAGCGGCTGATCCGTCCGCACTTCCAGGTACTTGCCGGACGGATTGCCGCCGCTCGTGACGCCCCACTTCCCTTCGAGCCGCCGCAGGGTGTGCCCCTCGAAGGTCTGGCCTGCGGTGTTCGCGGAGATCGCGAACTCTTCGGTGCCGCCCGGCAGCGCCGCCTCCCGCATCTGGATGCCATGCGCCTTCAGGAGCTCGACCGCCTTCGTCGCCGTCGCCGGCACGTAATACGCCGACGGCACCACCTCGGTCGCGGCCGCCTCGAACCAGAGCATGTCGACCATCTGCTGCGGCTTCACCACGTTCTTGCGGCGGTTCATCACCGCGCCGCTGACGGGATTGGTCTCGTCCTCGACTTCGCCCATCAGGATCTCGATCATGCCGCCGCGCTTGATCCGGGCGCTGGTCGCCAGCGTTCTGCCGGCGATCTTCTCCCGGTCCGCGTCGAGGGCGAGCTTCTTCAAGCGCGGCGCGTTGGCGTGCGCGAAGTTCAGCGCCTCTTCCATGAAGTAGTTCGTCGCCTTGATGCGATCCTCGAACGTCGCGTAGGCGTATGCCTCGCTCAGCAGCGCGAAGCGGTTGCGCATGCCGACATAGCTGTTGTGAAAACGCGGGACGTGCTCGAACGTCCGCCATTCAGGCGGGCCGGTCGGCTGGGGGGCGGGCGGAGTCGCCGGCGGCGAAGGCGGCTCTCCTCCGCGGCCCCGGCCGCGGCCGCCGGGCGTGGAAACGTTGCCGTAATAAAAGGTGTCCCAGCCGTGCTTCGTCTTGATGTTCCTGGTGACGAAGGGAAACCACTCCCCCTTCATCACCGTCGTGATCGCGTCGCTGGTGTTCGGGTTGAGCGGCGGCGAGTAGGTCAGGTAATAGCCGTGGAACGACCCGTCGGAGGTGTGCAGGTCGAAGCCGGCATGCGGGTCGTAGTCGACCCAGAGCTTCACGAAGGCGCGCGCTTCGGGCGTGTCGAGCTTCATGAAATCGCGGTTGATGTTGAGCCCTTGCGCGTTCGGCCGGGTGCCCATGCCGTTGATCGGGCCGTTCTGCCGCTGCCGGTTGTTCACCGCGAACTTCTCGTTGCCGTCGGCATTGAGGATCGGCGTGATCAGGAACACGGTCGACTGCAGCCAGTCCTTGTGCTGTCCGAGCGCGAACTCGCGCAGCAGGATCTGCGCCGATTCCTTGCCTTCGACCTCCCCCGCGTGAATGTTCCCCTGGATGTGCACGCGCAGCTTCCCCGTCGCGCGCACCGCGGCGGCGCTCGGATCCTTCAGCCCCGTGCCCACCACGGCCATCGGCATCGCGCGCCCCTCGTGCGTCGTGCCGTAGGTCGTATAGAAAATGACCGGCGAGGCGTCGTCCACCGCCTTCATGAACCGCACGACGTCGTCATACGTCGACGTCGACTTGAACCCGGACGCTTCCGCCGTGGTCTTCAGTTTTGCGACGGACGGCTTCTGCCGGGCGTCAGCCACCAGGGCGGTGACGGCCAGCGCGGACACGACGGCGGCAACGCGGCGCATGCGAAATCCTCCGCGTGAATCCTACTACGGCGGTGCGGAGGCGCCGCGCGCGATCAGGACGCTGCGATCACCGCGAACGCGCCGCGCCGGAAGACGACGTCGGGGCGGAAGCCGGCGCGGCGCAGGGCATTCAGTTCGTCGGCGAGCGGGATGTAATGATCCTCGCCCGCCCAGCGTCGGAAGAGCGCGCGAACGTCGTCTGGCGGATACGTGCGCGCGAGATGAGCCGTCCATGCGGCGCGGTCGGCCGCGGCGATCCGGGGATGGCTCGCCGGAAAGCAGTCGGCGTTGACGAACACGCCGCCGGGCCGCAGCGTACGGCGCAGCGTCCGGAACAGCCGC
Source organism: Vicinamibacterales bacterium (assembly GCA_035699745.1). Taxonomy (NCBI): domain Bacteria; kingdom Pseudomonadati; phylum Acidobacteriota; class Vicinamibacteria; order Vicinamibacterales; species Vicinamibacterales bacterium. Next base: position 13,948 of record DASSPH010000081.1, on the reverse strand, counting down.
TGGCGGCGGGCGCCGGGCGGCAGGTGGTGCAGCGCGACGCAGGTGACGATCGCGTCGGCGCGGGGCAGGTCGATCGACTCGAAGCTGCCGTGACGCGCGTCGAGCCGTCCGGCGAGCCGCGCCCGCGCGGCATCCAGCATCGCGGCGTCTTCGTCGACGCCGACGATCGCCGCCGATGGAAATGCGGCGAGACAGCGCGCCGCCAGAGCCCCGGTGCCGATGCCGAGTTCCACGATGGTCGCGGCGCGGCGGCGCACCATGGCGGCGAGCGCGCCGGCGACGGCCTCGTGCATGAGGTCGTACTCGGGAATGAACGTGCGAATCCGCGCGTCGTACTCGGAGAGATCGATGCCGAGGTGTGCTCCAGCTCCCATGTGCTCCTCAGGATACCTGTCCGCCAAACCAAGAGGGCGGCTGCTGCGTCAGACAGTGCGACCCGTACGGGGCGCGGCGCGCGCGGGCGTTCGTCCCGGCATTCGTCACATTGCCGCGCCACCCGTATAGGTGACCATGGGCACACTCACCCAGGATCTGGCGTATGCCTGGCGGACCCTGCAGCGCAGTCCGGGATTCGCCATTGTCGCCGTGCTGACGCTCGGCCTCGGCATCGGCGCCACCACCACCATCTTCACCATCGTCAACGGCGTGCTGCTGCGGCCGCTGCCCTCGTACCGGGAGCCCGACCGCCTCGCCAGTCTGTGGGTCGACTTCGGCGTCGGCGCGCAGTCGCTTCCGGTGATGTCTCCGGGGGACTTCCGCGATTACCAGCAGCGGAACCGCTCGTTCGAGATGCTCGCCGCGGGCACGGGCGCGCAGGTGATCGGCGCCACCGGCGCGCTGACCGGCACCGGCGGCGAGCCGGAGCGCGTCGAAGTCACGCCGGTCACCGCCAGCTTCCTGCCGCTGCTCGGCGTGAACCCGATTGTCGGCCGCCATTTCACCGCCGAGGAGGAAGCGATCGGCGGCCCGCGCGTCGTGATGCTCAGCTACGGCCTCTGGCAGCGGCGCTACGGCGGCGACCCCTCGATCGTCGGACGCAGCATCCGTCTCGACGGCGTCGACCAGACCGTCGTCGGTGTCATGCCGCGCGAGTTCCGCCTCTGGCTGCCGGCGGAAGCGTTCCTCATCACCGACGCGCAGATCTGGAAGCCGCTGCAATACGACTACGCCAACCAGCCGCCGCGCAACTTCACGCTGTTCACCGTCTTCGGCCGGCTCAAGCCGGGCGTGACGTTCGCGCAAGCGCAGTCGGATCTCGACGGGATCGCGCGCCGGCTGCGCGCCGAGCATCCGGTGCACGAGGCGGGCGACATGCGGATCCGCGTCGTGCCGCTGCAGGATGACGTCGTGAAGCACGCACGGCAGGCGATTGTGTCGCTGTTCGTCGCGGTGGGGTTCGTGCTGCTGATCGCCTGCGCCAATGTCGCCCACCTGCTGCTCGCGCGCGCCACGTCGCGCGAGCGGGAGATGGCGGTGCGCGGAGCGCTCGGCGCGACGCGGCGTCGCCTGCTGCGGCAGCTCGCCACCGAAAGCGTCGCTCTCGCCGCCGGCGGCCTGCTTGTCGGCCTCGTCGTGGCGCGCGCCGGCACCCAGACGCTGGCGCTGCTCAACCCGGCCAACCTGCCGAAGCTCGAGGCGGTGCGGATCGACGGGGCGGCGCTGCTCTTCGCTGCCGGAGCCAGTCTCTTGACGGCCGTGATCTTCGGCCTCGTGCCGGCGCTGCGGGCCGCGGGGATCGATCTGAATCGCACGCTGCGCGCGACCGGCTCCGCCGCCCAGGCGCAGGTGCGGCTGCGCGGACTGCTGATGGTCGGCGAGATGGCGCTCGCCCTGGTGCTCTTGATCGGCGCCGGACTGATGGTCCGCAGCTTCGTCGCGCTGCAGCAGGTGCGTCCCGGATTCGATCCCGGACAGGTTCACACCTTCCGCACCGCGCTGCCGATCGTGAAGTACCCGAACCCGCCGGCGCGGCTCGCGTTCCTGAAGCGGATGGACGAGCAGCTGAGGGCGATCCCCGGCGTCACCGACGTCGGCTTCACCACGCAGCTTCCGCTCTCCGGCAGCGGCGCGCTGTTTCCGTTCGCCTACAACGAGGAGACGGCGCGCAACTGGGAGAGCGAGACCTCCGACGGGCGATTCGTCTCGCCGCACTACTTCCGCGCGATGGGGACGCGGCGGCTGGCCGGCCGCGTCTTCGACGAGCACGACCAACCGCAGCACAACCGGATTGTCGTCGACGAGACGCTGGCCGCGCGGGCGTGGCCCGGGGAGAGCGCCGTCGGCAAGCGGCTGCAGGTCGGACCGAACGGCACGCCGAACAATTTCGCCGAGGTGATTGGCGTCGTCGAACACGTCCGCATCCACGACCTGTCGCGCGCCGTGCGGCCGCAGATGTATCGCGTCTTCGGCGCCGGCGGACGTCCCAGCGTGGTCATCCGCGCGTCGGTGCCGCCCGCCGCGATCAGCCGCCAGGTCGAGGCGGTGATGAAGCGGCTCGATCCCGACCTGCCGCTCGATCGGCTGCAGCCGATGTCCGCCTACGTGTCGGACGCGCTGGCGCAGACCCGCCTGAACCTGATCGTCATGTCCTTCTTCGGCGGCGCCGCGCTGCTGTTGTCGTGCGTCGGCATCTATGGCGTGTTCTCCTACTCGGTGAGCCAGCGGACGCGCGAGATCGGCATCCGCATGGCGCTCGGGCAGGACGCCTTCAGCGTGCGCAATCAGGTGCTCGCCGAGGGGCTGCGCATGGCGGCGATCAGCGCGGCGATCGGTCTCGCCGCCGCCGTGGTGCTGACGCGCAGCGTCGACGCGATGCTGTACGGAGTGAAGGCCTCGGATCCGGCGACCTTCGCAACGATGGCGGCGCTGCTGATCGTGGTCGCGATGGCGGGCTGCTACGTGCCGGCGCGCCGCGCCACCCGCGTTCAGCCCATCGTCGCGCTCAAGACCGACTGATCCGCGCGCTCGAGCCCGGCTCCGGCACGGCGCATGAATGCTTCCTAGCGGCAAACGGAGGAGCCGATCATGCGCGCGAGCTGTGCCGTCCTCGGCGGTATCCTGCTGCTGGCGCCAGTCCAGGCGGACGTGGACGCGACCGTGTTCGCGAAGGCGTTTCGCGGCGGCGCCGCGGATCAGTACAAGAACAGGCAGGTCAGCGGCAGCGGTGTCAGCTTTCACGGCGCGATCACCGAGAAGATCGCCGACGGCTCGACGCGCGTGTCGCTCGTCATCACCCTCGGGGCGATCGCCCGCGACGGCAGCATCGCGCCGGTGAAGACCTGGGACGCGTTCGTCGCCGCCGAGCGCGCCGGCACGACCGTCGCGGTCGCCCTGAGCGGCCCCACCCTGCCTCCTCCTCCCGGCCCGGGTCCGGCGACCTACGAGTTCAGCGGTGTGTATGACGGACAGGTGCGCACCGTGATGCGTCCGCCTCAGGCGGACGTCGGCAGCGAGCCGGCCGATGCCGGCCCCTGTCCGGGGGAACAGCCGGTCAACGCCAAGGGCCAGTTCTACTGCGTGCCGCTGCTGACCGCCGCCACCGCCAAGCTGGTGCCAGGTCTGTAAACCGCCGCCACGGGGTGCCAGGTCTGTGAACCGGCGCCACCGGGGTGCCAGGTCTGTGAACCGGCGCTACGGAGGTGCCAGGTCTGTGAACCCGCGCCACCGGGGTGCCAGGTCTGTGAACCCGCGCTACGGGGGTGCCAGGTCTGTGGACCGGCGCTACGGGGTGCCAGGTCTGTGAACCCGCGCCGCGGGGATCAGGTTTGCGAACCGGCGGGACGGAGTGCCAGGTCTGCGAACGGGCGCGAAGGGGGTCAGGTCTCCGGTGCGCGGCGGAAGGGTGCCAGGTCTGCAGACAAACGCGAGCCGTTCCACGTCTGTGAGTCGGCCGAAAGTGGCACCTGGCACCGTTGGGCGGCGGGTTCGCAGACCTGGCACCGGGCGGCGCCCGTTCGCAGACCTGGCACCTAGTCGCCCCTAGTCGCCCAGGTGCTCCAGGGCGCGGATGCCGGTGCGCATGCCGTACCACCACGTCCCGACGCTGAGGACGAGCGCGGCGAGCGTGCAGGCCAGGGCGATCGCGATCGTCGAGCCGGGGATCGCGCGCTCGGGACGGGCGGCGTGCCACAACACCATCGACGAGGGCCAGCCGATCAGCGCGATCAACGTCAGCGTGAACAGCACGGCGACGATCATGAACGCGACGCCGCCGTAGGATCCGGCGACCTGACTCGCGTTGTCGGCGGCGAAGCGCGGATAGCGCGCCCCCAGGCCGGTGGCCAGGCCGACCAGCGCCACGCTCATGAAGAACACCGCGACGGCGGCGACCATGCGGAGGAACGGCGCCACGCCGAGGAACTGGTTGGCGGCGACCGTCAGGAGCTCGGTCAGCAGGAACACCGGGATCAGCCCGGTCCAGAACTTGGACCACAGGAACGACCGGAGCGAGATCGGCGCGGTGCGGATGATCCAGAACGCGGCCCCTTCGGAGGAGACCGCGGGGAAGACGAAGCGCGCACACACCGTCGCCATCACCAGGCCCGCCATCCCCAGGTTCACGAACGCGTAGATGTTCTTGATCATCCCGCTCATATAGGGATTGCGATCGAGATCGAGCACGCGGAAGTTGTAGAGGTACACCAGCACCAGCGCGAGCAGCAGCAGGAGCTGCGACCACTGGCTGACGTCGCGCAGGAAGATCTTCAGATCCTTCACCAGCAGCTGCCGCTGCACCGGCGAGACCGGCAGCAGCCGGGCCGCGCGGGTGATCAGCTCGAAACGGGTGAAGCGGGTCTTCCGCGCCTCCTGCGCCTTGCTGAATCCGGCGAAGTGCCACCGGTCCATCGCCGCGGCGAGCAGCACCACCAGGCCGAGCGCGGTCGTCCACAGCGCGGCGAGGTGCAGCACGTCGACGCGCCCCTGCATCGCCGCGAAGACGACTTCCCCGGCCCAGAACGACGGCAGCAGCGGCGTGATCGGCGACTGCAGCGTCGCGAAGAAGTCGGTGATGTCGGGCAGCGACTCGACGCGGAGCAGCTGCTCCGGCTGGATCATGCGGAGCAGCACGACCAGGCTGCCGGCGAACAGCAGCCCCATCAGCATCAGGATGTCGCGCGCGCGCCGGGCCGGGAAGATGTTGACCAGCAGGAGGGTGATCGCGGTGCCGACGGCGACGGGGATGATCACGAACGGCGTGACCGCCGCGACCGAGAGCGCGTAGTACGACGCCGGCGCGCAGTGGCCCACGCCCACCCCGGCGAGCACGGGCACGACGAAGACGACGACCATCCAGGAGGCGAGCCCCACGGTCCGCGCGAAGCGGGCGTGGAACACCCGCCGTGCCGCGACCGGCGCCGCCAGCAGCAGCCGCAGATCGTCCGACAGGAAGAACGTGGACAGCGCGGTCACGATGGCGCTGAACGCCAGAAACGACAGGAACGAGACGAACAGCCAGGAGAGGCCGAGCCGCAGCAGGTAATCGCCGAAGTCGGCAAAGGCGCCCAGCTCCTGCGTGAGCCAGAACGTCGCGCTGAAGATCGCCCCCGCGACCAGGAGCGCGACGCCGCCGAAGAACCCGGCGCGCATGCCGTCGCCGCGCTCGCGCCGGCGCGCGCGGTTGCGCGAGGCCCAGATCGACGGCGCGAGCAGGAAGGGAAAGGCGCGCACCATCAGATCGTCCCCGCCGCGCGGCTACACCTCATCGATTTCCTGCAGCCCGCTGCCGCCGGTCAGGCGCAGGAAGACGTCGGTGAGCTGCGGCGTCCGGCCGTCGGCGTCGGGGCCGGCGCCGTGCGCCAGCGCGCGCAGCTCGTCGACCGTGCCGCGCGCGATGATCTTCCCCCTCAGGATGATGCTGATCCGATCGCACATCTCCTCGGCGACCTCGAGCGTGTGCGTGCTCATCAGGATCGCGACGCCGCGCTCGCTCATGCGACGGAAGACGTCCTTGATCAAACGCGCGCCGCGCGGATCCAGTCCGACCATCGGCTCGTCGACCAGCACCGCCCGCGGCCGGTGCATGAACGCGGCGCTCATCACCAGCCGCTGCTTCATGCCGTGCGAGAAGCTCTCGACCAGCTCGTGCTCCCACCGGGTCAGCTCGAACACGTCCAGCATCTCGGCGATGCGCGGCGGCACCGCGGCGTCGTCCATGCCGTAGAGGCCGGCATGAAAGCGAAGGAACTCGCCGGCGGTCAGCTTGTCGTAGATGAACGGCCGGTCGGGAATGAAGCCGAGCGACGCCTTCGCCGCCTCGGGCTCGCGGGCGAGATCGTGGCCGTTGACCAGGATGCGCCCCGAGGTGGGCTTCAGCAGGCCGGCGATCATCCGGATCGTCGTCGTCTTGCCGGCGCCGTTCGGTCCGAGAAAGCCGTGGATCTCGCCGGGCGCCACGTCGAGGCTGACGCCGTCGACCGCGGTGAAGGCGCCGTATCGCTTGACCAGATCCTGGATCGCAATCATCGGGCGGGCACGGGGGTCGACCAGCACGTCATCCCGGCGCGCACGGGCATCGGCAGCGGCAGCGCGTCGGCCGATCCACGCCCGACGAGCACCGGCGTGGATCCCGGGGCCAGCTCCACGTCGACGATGGTCATCTTGAGGCGCCCGATCATCGGCAGGATCGCCGCCTGCTTGTCGAGGCCGCCGCGCGCCAGGCGCACGTGCGTCGCGTCCGCGGGGAACTGGTTGAACGTCGGATCGACCGGCAGCCACAGCCCGCGGCCGCGCCCGTCGGCGAGATAGACCTCCGGCCACGCGTGATAGAAGAACGCGCCGCGCGTATAGGCCAGTCCCACGGCGATTCGCGACGGCAGCCCGACGGCTCTCGCCATCGCGACGTACAGCGCAGTGTGCTCGTTGCAGTCGCCGACTCTGGTTCGCAGCACTTCTCGCGCCGACGGCAGGCTGACGGTCGGCTTCTTGTCGAGCATGCCGTTGACGGCGCGGGTCAGCCGCTCCGCCATCGCCCGGGGCTCCGTGAGGCCGCCGATCGCTGCCGCCGCTTCAGCGCGAATCTGCGCGTCGTCGCTTTCGATCAGCGGCTCGGGACGCAGGTACCGCTCGACGTCGGGATCCGCCGCCGTTGCCTGCAGCGACCGCGCGTCGCGAATCTCCAGTACGTCGCCTTCGACGGTCTGCCCGACGCCGGCGAAGTCGGGACCCGACAGGTCCGTCCCTTCGACGCGCAGGCGAATCCGGCGCACGTCGCGGCCGTCGTCAATCCGCGCTTTCGTCACGTTGCGAGGGACCACGGCGGACGCTTCGAGGAGGTCGCCGGTGATGCGGCGGCTGATCGCCATGCGCCGCGCGACGTCGGGACTTTCCCGCACGGACATCAACCCGAGCTGGCTCTCCTCGCGGAGCACTTCCCCGGTGTCGGTGATCCACGCGGTGGTCTTCAGTCCCGCATACGCCATGTCGACGCGGAACGCGGGCATCGCTGGCCGCGCCAGGCGGACGCCGCCGCGCCCGCCCACCGCCGGCCCGGGCGAAGCCAGATTGACGATCTCGCGCCGGCCGATCTCGACGGCGACGGGTTCGGTGCGCAAGGTGGCCGGATCGAAAATCGTGAACTGCTGCCGCGTGCCCGGCTGAAAACCCGCGGCCGCCAGGCGGCGCGGCAGCGTCAAGCTCAGGACGGGCGCCTCCTGCATGGTGCGCTCCTCGTGCTGCACGCCGGACGCGGACTTGAGCGTGACGCTCACGCGCGTGCCGTTGACGATGCCCGACACTTCGAGCGGACCGGTGCCCGGATCGAGGGAGAACTGGAACGATCGCAGGCCGAACGACGCGTCGAGCTGCGCGGTGGTCCTGATCGACGCGGCGGTGGTCGCGCCGAGCAGCGACATCTGCAGCCGGGCGTCTTCCTTCACCTCGAAGCCGTCGCCGGACGGCGACGTCTGGCTGACGGTGAACCCGACCTTCTCACCGCGGTAATACACGCCGCGCCATTCGGCGGCGCTGCCGTAGCGCGCGAGATCCGCCGCGAGATTCATCGATCGCGCCTGCGCGTACGTCCGCGCCAGCAGGACCGCCATCGTCGCGATCCACGCGGCCAGAACCAGCAGCGATCCGGCGCGCGCCGCCCGGCGCGGCAGCGGCCGAAGAATTCGCGCGAGCTTCACGGCAGCGATTGTCTCACGCTCGCGTAGAATCGCCGGAGCGGCATGACGACCAACCGGCTCGAAGCGTTCAGCGACGGCGTAGTCGCGATTCTGATCACGATCATGGTGCTGGAGTTGAAGACGCCGGCCGGGCACGATTGGCCGGCGCTCCGTCCGCTGGCGGCGGTGTTCGCCGCCTACGTCCTGAGCTTCGTCTTCATCGGCATCTACTGGAACAATCACCACCACATGCTGCACGTGTGCGACCGGGTCACCGGCAGCGTGCTGTGGGCGAACCTGCACCTGCTCTTCTGGCTGTCGCTGATTCCGTTCACCACGGCGTGGCTGGGGGACTCGCACCTGGCGCCGCTGCCGACCGCCCTCTACGGCGTGGTGCTGATGATGGCCGGCGTGGCGTATTTCATCCTGAAGACCACGCTGATCACGGCGCAGGGGCCGGGCTCGCGCCTGCAGGCGGCGCTGGGATCGGACGCCAAGGGGAAGATCTCGGTGGCCATCTATCTTGCCGGCATCCTCATCTCGTTCGTCAACACCTGGATCGCGACCGCGATCTATGTCGGCGTCGCGCTGCTGTGGCTGATCCCGGATCGCCGCATCGAGCGGCGCCTGAGCGCGCGCACATGAGTCCCTTCAAGAGCCAGGCCCAGCGCCGGAAGTTCGCGGAGCTTCTCGTCCAGGGCAAGATCTCGCCGCAGACGTTCGAGGAGTGGAACCGCGAAACCGGCGGCGCGAAGCTCCCCGAACGGGTCGGGCGGAAGAAGACCGCCGCCAGACGGAAGCGTGCGGGAAAGAAGACCGCAGGCAGGAAGACTGGACGGCGCAAGTAACGAGCCGCCGCGGTGCCGACCATGCCCCCTTCCGCCCTCAGGCGGACGATTCCCCTTGCCGCGGCGCTGTGCTGCGGCCTCTGGATTGGCGCGTGCGCATGGCGCGGCGCGCCGGCGCCGTCGCTCACCGACGCGGAGTTCCGGTCGCTGATCCAGACGCTGTCCGAACCGCCGGGCACCTTCGACATCTCGGACAATCTGGTGTCGAACGAACCGCACGTTGCCGAGAATGCCCGCCGCGTGTGGCGCCGCGGCGGGGTCTACGTCGGCGTCGGGCCGGAGCAGAACTTCACGTACATCGCGAGCGTGCGGCCGGTGATCGCTTACGTCGTCGACATCCGGCGCGAGAACCGAAGCCTGCATTTCTTCTACAAGGCGCTGTTCGAGCTCTCCTCCGATCGAGCCGATTTCGTGGCGCGCCTGTTCTCCCGCCCGCGCCCCGCCGGCCTCGGCGCCGGCTCGAGCGCGCGCGAGATCTTCGATCGATTCGACGCCGTTCCGCCCTCGGCGGAGCAGCTGCAATGGAACGCCGCAACCGTGCGCAGGTGGCTGCTGGAGACGCGCCGCCTGCCGCTCGATTCCACCGAGCTCGCCTGGATCGATCGCCTCTTCACCGTCTTTCACGACAGCGGACCGTCCATTCAGTTCTGGCAGGCGCGCGATACCGAGCCGGCGCCATCCTTCCGGCGGCTGATGACGATGCCGGACGCGTCTGGATTCACCCGGAGCTTCCTGGCGACCGAAGAGGACTTCCGGTTCGTGAAGGACCTGCACCTCCGCAACCTGATCGTACCGGTCGTCGGCAACTTCGCGGGCCCGACTGCCCTGCGCCGCATCGGCGACGACATCCGGTCGCGGGGCCATCGGCTCAGCGTCTTCTATGGGTCGAACGTCGGCGTGTATCTGACCCGCGAGCAGACCCGCGCCTTCTGCCGGAATCTCGCCGCGCTGCCAGCGGCAGACGACGCGGCATTCATCGAGCGCGACGGCGTTCAGAAACTGTCGGCGAAGCTGAGGACCTGCGGAGGCTGAGCAGGCTTCGGCCTCTTGGGATTGGGAGTTTGGGAGTTTTGGGAGTTGAGCGTTGATTGGGAGTTGGGCGTTGGGAGTCGGGGCTTGACAGCGCAGGCTCCCTATATAATCCGCGCCGGGAGGATGACATGCTGCGAAAGACCGCCTTGTTCGCGCTGCTGAGCATTGCCTGCGGCGCCGCCACCCTGGCCGCCGCGCCGATCAAGCTCGCCCGCCATCCCGACTACCACGCCGGCCGCGTCACCTTCAGCTATCTCGGCGACATCTGGACCGCGAACGAGGACGGCAGCGGCGTGCATCGCCTCACCGACAACATCGCGCGCGAGGTCTATCCGCGCTTTTCTCCCGACGGCAAGTGGATCGCGTTCGCGTCGAACCGCTACGGCAACTACGACGTGTTCCTGGTCCCCGCCGCCGGCGGCACGGCGAAGCGTCTCACCTATCACACCGGCAACGACGAAGTCGTCGGCTGGTCGCGCGACGGCAGGAACGTCGTCTTCCGGGCGTCGCGGGGGCACGGCGCCTTCCCCACCGTCGCCACGTTGTACGAGGTGGCGGTGAGCGGAGGGCTGGAGCGGCCGCTGCCCGTGGACTGGGGCTACTGGGGCAGCTACTCGCCCGACGGCAAGTCGCTCGTCTTCAACCGTCATCCCGCGACGTGGTCGCGCAAGCACTACCGCGGCAGCTACTCGGCCGATCTGTGGATCGCGCGCCTGAGCGACAGCAGCTACACCAGGCTGCTCGGCGACGAGCAATACAACCGCTACTGGCCGATGTGGGGGGCCGACAATCACATCTACTTCGTCGCCGACCCGCTGCCGAACGACAGATCGATCAAGCCGGGCAGCCCTGAGGTCCGGCGCAGCGTCAACAACATCTACAGGATTCCGGTCAGCGGCTCCGGACAGCCGGCGCAGGTCACCCGGCATACGACCGGCAACCTGTTCTGGCCGTCGATGTCGGCCGACGGCAAGACGATCGTCTACGAGGAGAACTTCGGCATCTGGAAGCTCGATCTCGCCACCGGCCGCGCCAGCGAGATCGCGCTCGACATCGTCACCGACGAGAAGGACAACGAGCACGAGATCGAGACGGTGACGAACGACGTCGACAACTTCGACATCTCGCCGTCGGGACGCCGCGCGGTCATCTCCACGCGCGGCCAGATCCTCACCATCGCGACCGACCGCGGCGACATCACCCGCATCGTTCCCGACAAGATGGCGTCGCGCAGCGACACGCCGAAGTGGTCGCCCGACGGCAAGTACATCGCGTTCGTCTCGGACCGCTCCGGCCGCGACGAGGTGTGGATCGCGGATCCCGAGGGACGGACGCCGAAGAAGATCACGAGTCTCGACAACGAGAAAGGGGCGCTCGTCTGGGCGCCGGATTCGAGCCGGCTGCTCTACACGGCCGCCGACAAGAAGCTGTACAGCTACGTCGTGGCCGACGGCAAGAGCGCGGTGCTCGCCTCGAGCGATCTGGCGCGCATCGGCTCGGTCTCGGTGTCGCCCGACAGCAAGTGGGTCGCCTTCCAGCGGCAGGACCGATCGCTGCGGCCGCACGTCTACATCGTCCCGATCGCGGGCGGCGAGGAGCGCCACCTGTCCGACGACAAGATGATGTACTCGGAGACCAACGCGGTCTGGACCGCCGACGGCAAGTACATCGTCTTCACCTCGTCCGAAGGGTTCAGCAACGGCATCGCGACCCAGGGCGGCATCCAGACGACGATGGCGTTGTGGGTGACGTCGCTGCGCGAGCGCGATCGCGACCCGATGGATCGCGACATCGACAACGAGGCCGAAGGGCTGGCCGCGGAAGCCGCGGCGCGGCAGCAGACCGGGCGTGGCGGCGGCGCGGGCGCGCAGCCGGTGACGGTGCAAATCGACTGGAACGGCCTGGCCCGCCGCACGCGGCAGCTCACCGTTCCGGGGACGGCGATCGGCGGGCTGACCCCCTCGCCTGAAGGACACTCCGTCGCGCTCACGCTCTCGACCGCCGGTGTCGGCGGCGGGCGCGGCGCCGGCGCGCCGAACGATCCGAACGCGGGCATGTACATCATCAACGTCGAGAGCGGACAGTTGACGCGGGTGCCTCCCGCGCCGCCGCAGAACGCGAACGCGGCCGGCGGGGGACGCGGGCGCGGCAACGCCGGCGGCGGACCCTTCGGCGGCGGCGGCAGCATGGTCTTCGCGCGCGACGGCCGCACGCTCTACTTCCGATCCGGCAGCGGCCTCTATGCCGCGACGCTTCCGAACCAGGCCGGCGGCAGCGCCGGCGCGCCGACCGCCGGCGGACGCGGCGGACGAGGCGGCGCGGCCGCGGCGGCGCCCGAACCGTCGGCGACGAATCAGACCGCGCGGCAGGTGACCTACACCGCCAACATCGAAGTCGATCGCAAGGCGCTGCGCCAGCAGGTGTTCAACGAAGGCTGGCGGATCATGAAGAACCGGTTCTACGACGCCAGGATGCACGGCGCCGACTGGAACAACGCGTGGGAGACCTACGGTCCGCTGCTCGACAACCTCGTCGATCGGGAAGAGCTGCAGACGGTCATGATGATGATGATCGGCGAGCTGAACGCGTCGCACACCGGCGTCAGCGGCGGACCGGGGCCGGTGGAGCGGACGCAGCAGACACGATATCCGGGATTCGACCTGCTGCCCGACGATTCCGGCTTCTTCAAGGTCGGCCACGTCTACAAGGACGGGCCGGCGGATCGCGACTACTTGAAGATCAAGGAAGGGCACTACGTCGTCGCGGTGGACGGCCACGAGTTGAAGAGCGGCGACAACTACTGGCAGTTCTTCACGCTGGCGCCCGGCACCAAGTTCCACTTCCTGCTCAACGACAAGCCGGTCAAGGACGGGGCCTGGGAGGTCACCATCACGCCGGTCGCGAGCATGGCCGACCTGATGTATGCGAAGTGGGTCGACGATCGCCGCGAGATGGTGACGAAGTTGAGCAACGGCGAGATCGGCTACCTGCACATCCGGGCGATGGACGCGCCGTCGCTGCGCCAGTTCCAGCTCGATCTCGCCGCCAGCCGCACCAAGCGCGCGCTGGTGATCGACCAGCGGTTCAACGGCGGCGGCGGCATCGACCAGGAGCTGCTGGCAATCCTCAACGGCCGCCGCTACCAGTACACGCAGGGGCGGGACGCCGGATTCCAGCAGCCGCGGCCGCAGAATTTCTACGGGCCGATGGTGGTGATGCAGAACGAGCGTTCGGCCTCGGACGCCGAGATGTTCCCGGCAGGCTTCAAGGCGCTGGGCCTCGGCAAGGTGATCGGCGTGCCGACCATGGGCGCGGTGATCGGCACCGGATCGTACACGCTGCTCGACGGCTCGGCGATCCGCACGCCCGGCAGCGGCGTGTGGACCTCCACCGGCGAGAACATGGAGAACTACGGGGTACCGCCGGACGTCTACGTCGACAACACGCCGGCGGACTTCCTGAAAGGGCGCGACGCCCAGATCGAAAAGGCCGTCGAAGTGCTGAAAGCCGAGCTGGGCAAGAAGCCCACGACCTCACAGTCGCCAGGCCGGTAACCAGTAGCCGGTAGCCGGTAGCCGGTAGCCAGTAGCCGGTAGCCGGTAGCCGGTAGCCGGTTGCCAGTAGCCGGTAGCGAGTAGCCGGTAGCCGGTAGCCGGTAGCCGGTAGCCGGTAGCCGGTAGCCAGTAGCCGGTAGCCGGTTGCCGGTAGCCAGTAGGCAGTAGTCAGTAGCCGGTTGCCAGTAGCCAGTAGCGGCAACAATATACTTGCCTAACCAGCCGGAGGGATCCATGATCTCCCGCGCGGGGTCAGGCTGCCAAGTCCCATCCCGGGACGGCTACGGCCGCCTCTGGAGCTTATGGGACATCATGCGAGTTTTTGCGCTCTTTAAATGTGTTGTTGGCCCGTTTCGCCAGCTTAGCGATCTGCAGGCCATTCTAAAGGCGATCACTGACCAAGTGGGCG
>DASSPH010000080.1 GCA_035699745.1 Vicinamibacterales bacterium | reverse complement strand
TCTTTCAGCTCCGCGGAAAGACGCGCGCCGATCTCGTTCGCCGGGAGGTGAGCGGTCCGGCGGAGCAGCACCTGCAGGCGTTCCTCGCCGAACTCCTCGTTCTCAGGACTGTGCGCCTCGGGAACGCCGTCGGTGAAGGCGACGAGGACGTCGCCGGGGCGCAGCTCCACTGTCGCTTCCTCGTAGCTCGTCTCCGGGAACATGCCGACGATCGTTCCTCCCACGGACAGTTGCTCGATCTCGGCGACCGCAGAGTCGACTGCGGACTGCCGACCGGCTCGCAGGAGATACGGCGCGTTGTGGCCGGCGTTGACGTAGCGCAGCTGACGCGCCCGCTGGTCGAGCTGGGCGTAGAAGAACGTGGCGTACTTGCTCGCTGGCGTCGACCGATGGACGAACTGATTCATGCGCGCGACCAGGCGCGGCAGCGGCACGTCGCCCTCGGAGGAGATGATCCGCAGCGACGCCTGCACGACGGACATGATCAGCGCGGCGGCGACGCCTTTCCCCGACACGTCCGCCAGCGCGATGCCCAGCGCGCGGTCGCGCAGTTCGATGAAATCGTAGTAGTCGCCGCCGATGCGGCGCGCCGGAACGCTGATCGCGGCAAAGTCCGCGCTGTCGGTGCACGGCGGAGCATCGGGCAGCAGCCGGCGCTGGACGTCCGACGCCAGAGCGATGTCGCGGCGCAGCGTTTCCTGTTCGACGACGCGATCGGTCAGCCGCGCGTTTTCGATCATCAGCGCAAACTGGGCGGCACACCCGCGCAGCACCTGTTTGTGCTGCGCGCTGAAGCCGCGGCGATGCGGCCGGTCGCCGAGCAGCAGCACGCCGAGGATCTCGCTGCGTGTGCGCAGCGGCACGGCCAGGCGGATGCCGGCGGCGGCGAGCGCGCGAATCTCCTCGAGCCGCTCCGGGCGGTGCGCCGCGGCCCAGTCGGCGAGGGCGTCCAGTTCGTTGGGCGCAAACGGCAGCGGCAGCGGATACGCGCGCAGCCGCGTGATCAGGAATCCGTCCGCCGGCACGGCCGGCGCAGCCCCATCGAGCCCGCCGGCGGCGACGAGGCAGCGGTAGTCCGCCGGCGAGCCGTCGCGCCGCTCGAGCAGCGCGGCCGATTCAACCTTCAGCCTGTCGCACACGCTGGCCAGCGCAGCACGCATAGCGCCGGTGTACGAGTCGGCGCGGCGGGCGGCGTCGACGAACGCCGTCAGCATGTCTGTTGCCGGGAGCTCGGATCCGCTGTCGGCGGCGGCCGGGCGAATCTCGCGAACAGCGACCTGCATCCGTTGATGCGCCCACCGTAGGACCGACGGCGGCTGCTCGCGAATGGCGGCCATCGGCGAGATGAGGGTGGTGCGCCACGCCGGCACCGACGCGGCCGCCGCCGCGACCAGGCCGACCACGGCGGTGGACCCTGCAAACGGCAGCCATCCGAAGTTGGCGACCGCGAGATATCGCTCGAGCAGCGGGACCACGGCGAGGAGCGCGATCGATCCCACCGTCACGCCGATCAGCGCCAGCCTCAGGCCGCCGCCGAGGACGAGCGCCACGAGATCACGGGTGACGGCGCCAAGCGCCATCCGCGTGCCCAGCTCCACAGTGCGTTGTCGGACGAAGTACGCCACCACGCCGTAGATGCCGAGCGTCGCCATCAGCAGCGCCGCCAGGCCGAAAAAGATCATGACCAGCGAGCTGAGACGCTCGAGCCTCAGGTAGGCGAGGACGATGTCGGGTACCGTCCTGACGTAGTCCATCACCAGTGTCGGATCGGCCTGCCGGACGGCGCCGCGGAGGGCGGCGATCCGTTGATTGGGCGGCAGGTCCGAGCGGACGATGACGTTCAGCGGATTGATGCTCGGCGCGGCGGCGTAGAGCTCGGGCACTGGTGGCTTGTTCAACCCGTCGTTGCGGACGTCCGCCACGACGCCCACGACCTCGAAGCGGTCGTTGTCGGGTGCGCTGAGGCGCGCCGTGGCGCCGATCGGATTGCGCTCGGGCCAGAACGCGCGCGCGGCAGCCTCGTTGACGACGACGGTCACCGCATCCTGCCGGCGGTCGGACTCGTTCAGCAGCCGCCCGGCGCGAAGCGGGATCCGCATCGTCGAGAAGAAGTCGGGTGTGGTCAGAGTCAGGCACACCCGCGGCGCGAGCGCGTCCTTCGGCCGGCTCTCGAGGTAAATGGGGGTGCCGCCGCAAATCGGATCGGGTCCCCGGCTCGCGAACGCGGCGCCGGTCACGCCGGGCGTCTTCTGCAGCACGTCCAGCAATCGCTCCTGGGCGGCGCGCCGCTGCTCGGCACGTTCCTGGGGTGTACCGGCGCCTCTCGGCAGCGCGAGGTTGAACGCGACGAGGCCGTCGGGATTGAAACCCAACGACACGCGTTCGAGATTGCGCATGTGAACGACGAGAATGGCCGACGTCGTCAGGAGCGCGAAGGCGAGCGCGATTTCGGCGACGACGAACGCCTTCGACAGGCGTTGCGCCGGTGCCGCCGCTGAGGCACGAACGCCTTCCGAGAGCACCGCGGTCGGCGCCGTACGCATGGCCTGCCAGAGCGGCGCCAGGCCGGCGAGGACGCCCGTGGCGATCGCCACCGCGACGCTGAAGCCGAGCACCTTCCAGTCGATCGCGGTGTCACCGACGCGCGGAATGAAGCCGGACGCCGCGGCCAGGATCTGCCGAACGAGGATCACGCTCAGAGCGACCCCGGCGGCGGCGCCGGCGACCGACACGAGCGCGCCTTCAGCGAAGAAGCGCAGTGCGAGCTGCCGCCGCGACGCGCCGAGCGCGACGCGGATCGCCGTCTCGCGGGCGCGCGCGACCGATCGTGCCAGCAGCAGGGTGGCCACGTTCGCGCAGGCAATGAGCAGCAGGAGGCCGGCGCCGCCCAGCAGGATCAACAGCGGGGCTTGGACGGTCGAGCCGACCATCCCGACCGTCGCCTCGCGCAGGTCGGCGACGCCGGCCGTGTAGTGCTGGTAGCGTGCGGGCTCGATGGCGGCGACCGACGCGGCGACTCGCCTGGCGTCCGCCCTCGCCTGCTCCAGCGACACCCCGGGCTTGCGGCGGGCGTACGCGACGGAGAGGCCGCTGCCCCGGCTCGCGTTGGGCGGGGACGGATCGAGCGGAATCCACACCTCGGTGTCGCCGCGTGTTCCCCCCAGGCTGGCGAGCGGAAACTGGAACGCCGGCGGCATGACGCCGACGATCGTGTACTGGCGCTCGTCGAGCGTGATGGCGCTGCCGACGATGTCGCGCCCGCCGCCGAGGCGGTGCCACAGGGCGCTCGAGATGACGGCGCTCGTGTCGTCGGCGAACCACTGGCCGAGGAGCGGTGGACCAAGCTGCCGCGCGAGCGCCGGCGTCACCGCCGCACCGGGGACGAATTGCGGATCGCCGGGGGCCGTCAGCCGATACCGGCCGGTGCGGAACCAGCCGAACACGTCGAAGCTCGAGGTCTGCTGCGCGTAGTCCTGCAGCTCGGGCGCCGACATCCACATCATCGTGTTCGGGTCCGTCGCGTTGACGCCGTACAGCAACACGAAACGTTCGCCGTTGGGGTACGGCAGCGGCCGCAGCAGCACGCCGTTGACGACGGTGAAGATGGCGGTGGCCGAGCCGATGCCGACGGAAAACGCCACCACGGCGAGCAGCGCGACGGCGGGCGCCGTTTTCCACGAGGCCCAGGCTTGGGAGAGGGCCGACAGCACGTCGGCGTGACTCTAGCGCGGAGTCGCAGGCACTTCAACCGGCGCTCGGCCCATGCCAAGTGCTTTTGAAGGTGACCGTCGATTGCGCGCCGATGACCGCTGGATCGCCGCCGGGCGCCCGCATCAGCGTCAGCCTGACCGCGAGTTCTCTGGAGTAGGATCGGTCCGCGGGCCGCATTGCCCCGTTCCGAGGAGGAGTGGCGTGAAGTCCAGGCCCTCACCGTCCGATCTCGAGGCCGGACGCACGGCCTACGCAGCGCGTCGTTGGCGCGAGGCCTGCGAGTGTCTGGTCGAGGCGGATCGGGCGCATCCCCTGGCCGCTGAGGATCTCGACCGGCTCGCGTGGTCCTGCGCGCTGCTCGGTCGCAATGATTTGCTTCTCGCCACGCTCGAGCGGCTTCACAACCTTCAGCTCGACGCCGGTGACCTCCGGGGGGCGGCGCGGGCGGCCTTCTGGCTCGGCTTCCGCCTCCTGTTCCTCGGCGAGACGGGGCGCGCGACGGGATGGATCGCAACCTCGCAGCGTGTCCTCGAGCGCCTGGCCGAGGACTGCCCCGAGCGTGGCTACCTGTTCCTGCCGCAAGCGCTGGGCCGGTTGTCGCAGAAGGACGCCGCGGGCGCCTGCGAAGCGGCGCGCCGGGCGGCCGAGGTCGGCGAGCGGTTTGGCGATGCGAATCTGACGAGCCTGTCGAGGGCAATCGAGGGGCAGGCGCGCATCGAGCTGGGCGAGCGGGAGGCAGGGCTGGCGCTGCTCGACGAGGCCATGCTGCCCGCCAGCAGCGGGCGGCTCGGGCCGGTCGCCACCGGCATCGTGTACTGCGCCGTGATTGGCTGCTGCCAGCGTTTCTACGCGATCGATCGCGCGCGCGAATGGAGCGCGGCGCTGGCGGCGTGGTGCAGCGCACAGCCCGAGCTCGTCGAGTTCAACGGCACCTGCCGCGCCCTTCGGGCGGAGGTCCTGCTCGTGCAAGGTTCATGGCAGCAGGCCATGGATGAAATCCGGCGCGCCGACCGGCGAGAGACCTCGCCGCGCGAAGCCGGCAGCGTCTGCTACCAGCGTGGCGAGCTGCTGCGGCTGCGCGGCGAGTTCGACGCGGCGGAGGAATCGTATCGCCAGGCCAGCAAGCATGGCCGGGAGCCCCAGCCCGGACTTGCGCTCCTGCGGCTCGCCCAGGGCAAACCCGGTATGGCGGCCGCAGCGATCGATCACGTCGTCAGCGCCACGCGCGATCCGATGGCGCGGGCCCGCTATCTGCCGGCGGCGGTCGAGATCCGCCTTGCGGCCGGCGATCACGATGGCGCGGCGGCCGCGGCGCGCGATCTGGCGGCGATCGCCGCGGGAGCGCAGAGCGCGATCGTCGACGCGATGGCCGCTCACGCGCGCGGCGCCGTGGACCTGGCGGCCGGCGCCGCCGGCGCTGCACTGCAGCCGCTGCGCGCGGCGTTCGCCACGTGGCAGGACGTCGGCGCGCCGTACATCGCGGCGCGGATCCGCGTCGCGATCGCCGACGCGTTGCACGC
The DNA here is from genome assembly GCA_035699745.1 of Vicinamibacterales bacterium. Taxonomy (NCBI): domain Bacteria; kingdom Pseudomonadati; phylum Acidobacteriota; class Vicinamibacteria; order Vicinamibacterales; species Vicinamibacterales bacterium. The sequence continues at coordinate 5,670 of DASSPH010000080.1, read as the reverse complement.
GCTGGGGGACGAGGACGGCGCCGAGCTGGAGCGCGATGCGGCACGGGCGGTGTTTGCCGACCTCGGCGCGGCGCCGGATCTCGCCAGAGTCGAGGTCCACGCGGCCGCGCCGTCCGCCTCGGAGCCGCGATTCGGGCTCACCCCGCGCGAGCTCGAGGTGCTGCGCCTGATCGCCAGCGGACGCACCAATGCGGCCATCGCGCGCGAGCTGTTCCTCAGCGTCAAGACCGTGGATCGACACGTGAGCAACATCTTCACCAAGCTCGATGTGCCGACCCGCGCCGCGGCGACCGCCTTTGCCTACCAGCACAACATGATCGGACCCTCCGCGCGTGGGTAGTTCTACCCACGCTGGCGCCCGCCGAGAATTGGGGAGTCCTGCCGAAGATGCGCCATGCCGCTCCCGGTTACGTTGAGCCTGACAGGCCGACGGCACGAGAGGAGGCAATGATGAGCGATCCGACGCAAAGGGCGCACGCGCGGTCCTACGCTGGGCAGCTGCTGGAGGAAGGAACGGCGTTCGCGGAACTGGCGGCGATCGGCGACCAGCACGAAGACCCTCTCCGGAGGTCCGCGCCCGTGGCAGAGCGGCATGAGGTCATCGTGATCGGAGGGGGACAGGCCGGCCTGTCCGTCGGCTACCACCTGCAGCGCGAGGGGGTGCCGTTCGTGATCCTGGACGCCAGCGCACGCATCGGGGACGCCTGGCGCGAGCGATGGGACTCGCTGCGGCTGTTCACGCCGCGCCGCTTCGACGGCCTCGACGGCATGACCTTTCCGGGCGTGGCCAACGATCTTCCGACCAAGGACGAAATGGCCGACTACCTGGAGTCGTACGCCACGCGCTTCCGTCTGCCGGTGCGGACCGGCACGCGCGTCGATCGCCTGTGCCGCGAAGGCGGCCGTTACCTGCTCGAGGCGGGCGGGCGGCGCCTCGAGGCACGGCAGGTCGTCGTCGCGATGAGCTCGTATCAGCGCGGCGTGGCGCCGCCGTTTGCCGGCCAGCTCGATCCCGCGATCACGCAGCTCCACTCGGCGGACTACCGCCGTCCGTCGCAGCTGCCGCCCGGGGACGTCCTGCTCGTTGGCGCGGGCAATTCGGGCGCCGAGATCGCGATTGACCTGGCGCGGGACGGCCGCCGGGTGTGGCTCTCGGGCCGCGACGTCGGTCAGGTCCCCTTCCCCGTGCACCGGCCGTTGGTGCGCAGGCTGGTGCTCCCGATCCTGTTCCGCGTGGTGTTCCACCACATCCTCACGCTCGACACCCCGATCGGCCGCAAGGTCCGGCCCGGGTTCATCAACGGTGGAATGCCGCTGATCCGGACGCGCAACGCCGATCTGGCGGCGGCTGGTGTGACGCGCGTGCCGCGGATGGACGGCGTCAGTGGCGGATACCCGCGGCTCGCTGACGGGACGATCACGCGCGTGTCGGGCGTGGTGTGGTGCACCGGGTTCGACATGGGACGGTCCTGGATCGATCTGCCCGTCTTCGATGCACATGGAGAGCCGATCCAGGAGCGGGGCGTGGTGCCGGGGGAACCTGGCCTGTACTTCGTCGGGCCGCACTTCCTGTACTCGGCGTCGAGCACGATGATTCACGGCATCGGCAGGGACGCCCGTCACGTGGCGAAAAGGATCGCCGCGATCCGAAGAGACGCAGGGCGTGCGTTGGCAATGCAGTGACCTGAGGACGGTCGGTCACGTGGGCGTGCCCGGGAGTTGGCCGACGGCCACCAATCGGTCCGTGGTTCCTGGCGCGACGTCTGGACTGTACGCGCGAACCACTCGACGCCAGTGAAGCCAGCCGGCAATCGCGGCGCATTCTTTCGCCACCGGACGATCGATGAGGAGATCGAACGCCCAGGATCGCTGATTCCAGTCAGAGGTGCCCTCAGACGCGGCGAGTGAAGGCTTGGATTCATCGCGGCGTTGCTCGATTCGAGGGCAGCCACGCAGGCGTACCTTCTTCCCACTGATTGTCGGTTAACTGCTCCACGCGTGTGCCGTCGTAGCGCATGACGAAAATCTCGCCATACGGCTGTGGGCTGTCGGTATTGAGCGCTTCATCCTTGAACCCCATCCGCGCTGACGAGAAAGCGATCCACTCGCCATTGGGCGACCACGTCGCGTGCGAATCATCGCTGCCGGAACCGCTCAATCGCTTGAGGCGCTTTCCATCCGGGGCGATCGAGAAAATCACGAAGCTCCCCTCCAGACGGCGAACGAACATGATGGCGTCGCCGCGAGGGGACCACCTCGGAAAGTTATCGTAGTCCGTGGTCAACATCGTCACATGACCGTCTTCAAGGTTCATGATGCGCAGCCCTTGACCTTCCGGGCCGAAAGTTCGGTAGACGAACCGCTTTCCGTCAGGCGCGTACGATGGAAAGCCATTGTTGTTGGCCCCGGATGTGAGTTCGCGAAGGCCCGCACCGTCCGGCTTGATCATTGCGACTTGGGCGCCCTGCGCGCGATTTCTGAAGTACTGTCCCAGTCCGAAGAGAATCGCATCGCCTTGTGGGGACCAATCGGCGGATTGCGTAAGCTTCCCTTCCTGCTGGAACAGGGGGGCCGCCACGTTCCGCCCAGGCTCGATTTGGACGAGGCGTGTGTTGTCGGCAGTCGCAATCATCCGCTTGCCCAACGGATCAAAGGCTGGCATGGCATTCGTCGTGACGAGGTCGTACGCGGGATTCCGGCTCCATGCTTTTTGCCACGCGGGGACGTTCTGGCCGAGTAGCTTGTGATAAACAACACGCTTTCCGTCTGGCGACCAGGACGGCGAGCGGACCAGGCCAAGCGGTCCGTTCTTCCCGGTCGACCCGTACGCGATGCCGCGGTTGTCGCCGTCTTTTCTGACGTAGGCGATTCGGCCATCGTTCAGCACCGCCGGAAAAAACTTGATTCCCGGCGGCGCAGCGATCGTGTTCTGCTCGCGCGTCGTGACATCGATTGATACGAGCGTCGTGTTTCCTCGGACCGGCACCCGGCCCATCCTCTTCAGTGCTTCGTCCGTCAATTCGGAATACGGGCGATATGCGAACGTCTCTTCGCCAGACAGGCAATAGCCGACGACGTGGCTGCTGTCGCGAGTCCATCGCGGTCCTCCGCAGAAATTGCCGCCGCTGCCGCTATTGGTCAGCTTCTTCAACGCAGAACCGTCCGGACGAATGATGTAGATGTCCGCCAGTTGCAGATGTACCCACCACTGTCCACGGCCATCCCGCTGGACCGTGGTGCCGCGGTCGGAGGAGAACGCGATCCACCTGCCGTCGGGCGACCAGGCGGGCCGGAAGTCGCCACTCAGCCCAGACGTGAGCGGTGTCTCTCGATTGGTGCCGAGATCGCGAATCCACAAATCCGCGGTGCCGTCAGCACGCGTGCTCACAAACGCCAGCTGCTGTCCATCGGGCGAGACATCTGCCTGATCCTCGTATGCACGGTTGGTGGTGAGCCGCTGAAGTCCGGTTCCGTCCGGCTTGACGCGATAGAGGTCGGCCGAGCCGTTGCGCTCGGATGTGAAGACAATCCACTGTCCATCCGGCGACCACGCAGGGTTGTAGTCCAGGCTGTCGGACTCGAGTAACGGTCGTTCCGCGGTTCCGTCGGCATTGGAAACAAACAACTGGATCCGTGAGGGGCCCACGCGACTGTAAACGATCGTTTTGGGTTGCGGTTGGGCAAGCAACAGACCCGTCGCTGCCAGAAGAAGAACCGGGAGGCGTCCCATTAGTTGGCTACTCCTTTCGGCGTGCATCCGTGTCGCTTCTGCCTTTGATCGCAACCGCTCGCTGGGCGCGCCCGGTTGGGCATCCGTCGCCTGAATCACGAGCGAATGATGGCCTGCCAACCGCAGCTCAGGCAACGTAGTGGAAGGTCCACCTACGCTCGCGCACGACCCGGAGACATATCACCTGCCCGAGCGATCGATGCAGCTTTTGTCCGACACGTCCTTGGCGCCGACCTTCCCCGCCAGACCGCCAATGGGCCCATCGATATAAGCGCCCACGTCGCACCGGATGCCGAACGCTCCGTTGGGACTCGCCGTGGTGTTCGGGCGCGTAAACAGGAGCATGGCGGAGTCCGCGAGATTCACTCCGGAATTGCCGACCACGCGAATTCCGTGTTGCGCGTTGCCGTCGAACATGTTGCCCGCCACGTCGGCATGCGAGGCTTGTTGAACGGTCAGCCCGTTGCGGCCGTTCCCGCTGATCGTGTTGCCGATGATGCGGGCGGTGGAGCCGCGCAGCACCTGGATGCCGTCCCTGCCGTTGTCCCTGACGACATTCGGACTCGGAATCTGGTCGTCCGTGCCGATGATACCGATGTGCGCCGACGCGCTGCCCAGGATGAGAATGCCTTCTTGCTGATTTCGTTCGACGGTGTTGTTGACGATTCGCGCAAAACCGTTGTGAGAGACCTCGAGCCCGCTGATCGAGGCGTTCCGGACGGTGTTCCGGTCGATGGTCCCCGTCGCGCCTCTGTTGATCGCGATGCCAAACGTGCCGCCGGTCACCGTGAAGCCCTTGATCGTAACCTCTCGGCCGAGCACCTGAACGGCGGGGCGGCGTGCGTCAGGCGGATCGATCGTCGTCTTTCCTTGACCATCGAGAGTGATGCGCAGAACCTCCGACGGTATCAGCAGATTCTCACGACACGCCCCCTGCACCACGATGACGTCACCAGGTTTCACCGCACCCAGGATCGGTCCGATCGCGGCTCCCCCATTGCAGTCGACATTCACCGTTGCGGCAGCACGGAGGCGTGGCCCGGCGGTCAGGCATAGGGCAAGGAGAACGGCGGGTATGAGGATTCGAAGCTGCTGCATACATGTCTCCCAGATGCCCCGCCGCTCCTGACTGAATGCCCCGTCCCGGTCGCGTCCGGCAGACTAGCGCGCACGTTTGGTCGCGGCGGCGGGAATCGCAGGTGAGCGGAGCCGGAGCAGATCACATATGGCTATAACGGACATGCCGCTCAGCCATTCGAGGATCGCGATTCTGGCAGACACGCGGCAGGCGGCCGGCTGTCAGCCTGACCGGCTCGAGCCGAGCAGCCGGTCGCCACCCGCCTCCAGAAAAGCCGCAAGCTGGCATGTCCGCGGGAACGTCGTTCACCGCATCGATAGTAAATCCAGTGGCGGTGATTCAGGACTGACGCAGGCAGCCTGCGTACGGCGCACCCGCACGGCTGGCAGCTCACCTGAAGTGGCGTTTCGCGAACGCGCAGCCGGATCCGGATTTCAAGTAGCGCTCGAAATCGATCGCGCGCTGCTGATCTGCGAACTCGATCGCGACCACCACTTTCCAGGGTCGACCGTTCACAGTGTGTGAACACCCACCCCGATTGTGGGCCGCGACCCGCTGGGCGACGTCCGCTGTCAACCCGGTATAGTACCGCTCGTGGTGTGATTCGCTCCGGAGGATGTAGACGAAGCGCTTCGCGTTGGACACGCGCGCAGACGGGCAAATCCGTTGCCGACGCTGCTGATTCGTGCAGTCCACCTCCGCGGCTCGACCTTACACTTGCGCCGCTACGGTGGACACCCTTCGCATGTCTGTGACGTGAGCTCGCGATCAGGCCCGACCTGACCTTCCCTGAGCACGCGTGAAAGGTGGCTTGCCACCCGTAGGTCGCTCACGAGTGCAGGCGAGCGAAGGGTGGTGGACC
>DASSPH010000079.1 GCA_035699745.1 Vicinamibacterales bacterium | reverse complement strand
TGCGGAAGTGGCGGAACTGGCAGACGCACCAGCTTGAGGGGCTGGCGGTAGCAATACCGTGTAGGTTCAAATCCTATCTTCCGCACCAATATCATCTGAGGGGCTTCGCCCCTCAGACTCCCCTGCACGCTCTCTCGCTCGCGGCACCCACCGAACGGCGAGGGCGCCGCTCACTCCGTTCGCGTGGCTCGCTCGCTGCGCTCACTCGCGCGTGCGCGTGACGCTTACGTCCCGCGCACCAACATCATCTGAGGGGCTTCGCCCCTCAGACTCCCCTGCACGCTCTCTCGCTCGCGGCACCCACCGGACGGTGAGGGCGCCGCTCACTCCGTTCGCGTGGCTCGCTCGCTGCGCTCACTCGCGTACCTGACCGTTCGCCGCACACGACCGAGTCACGGCGGCTACTTCGGACACGCGACAGGAGCGGGTTGATGCCGTGCCGTGTCGCACGCAAGCAGCCGGAGGGGAAAACGGGAGAGTTTCGCCGTTACACCGCGAACGTTCCCCAGCGTCGACGACACACCCAGACAAGCGTTCCGGCCGCGACGATGGGACGTAAACCGTTCGCGTCTAAATGGCTTATGCCAAGGTGGCTCGGCGCTTTGAGGGGCTGGCGGTAGCAATCCCGTGAAGGTTCGAGTCCTTTCTTCCGCACCAATAACTTACGGCGTTTCCGGGGGGACCGAGAGCTGGTGAACGTGGGGGGCTGGCTAGAGGCTTGACGATCGTGCCGAATTGATTTCAGTCTATCGAGACCTCGGTTTCACGAGCGAACTTGAGCGAGCGTTATTACACGCGGAATCGAAGTGTTTCTCGCAGCTGACGATGCCTTCGACTTCAAAGCAGTGATGGGAAGCGTCCGGGCGTGTCTAGAAGAGATTGTAACCGCCGCCATTCAAAGATATGGCGACGTCGTCGGGGTCGATCCAAATTGCTGACCGCGCTGGGGATGTTTGGTGCATGCCGTAGTTCGATGGTGAAGAACGGTCTGCTCTCAAAGATTGAAGGCGATGCAATTCAAGCGTTCTATGACTTCTTGTCGGTCGAAGGTGCTCACGCGCTGAGCAGCCAACGGACGCAAGCACGACTCTCAAAGAACATGACCATCGAGTGGGGACTCTTGATTCTGAGTCGGGTTCGCGCGGCTGCGCCGTCGTAGATCTCACTTAGAACGCTGCGCCGGCTCGCTCCGTTTGCCTGACTACTTGCACGGATGGGCTGACGCATCCGTATTGAAGATGTGCGAGTCGATCAGCCAGCCAGAATCAGACCGCCTGAGCGTCCAAATATAGCGGCGCGTCTCCTTGACGGGACTCTTCGCAGCCGACGAACACGGGAGTAAGACCGAGTATGTTCCGGTGTTGTACGCGAGAGGACCCTCGTACACCAGTTGGTCCGAATCCATCGTGACAGACGAGACTCCTGCAGCAAACGCGCGTTGATACCAGCGCTCGATATTTGCGCGACCCTTCACGGCCGGTTCGTTCGATGGAAAGAGGGTCGCGTTGTCCGCATACAACCGCGCGACACCGGCGACGTCTTTATTCGCAAACGCCGCGAGAAAATCAGCCAGGACCTTCGGCTTGATCTGAGGCTCCTGGGCGCGAGCACTCAGGACCATCGTGAAGAGGGCTACTGCACTCGAGACGACTCTCAGCCTAAGCATGACGGCTCCTTGGCTTGTTGCCGATTGACGACGGTGGCCATCGTACATGATCACTGCATACCACGCTCGGGCGGGCTGCGCCATCACCGCAACGTGGCGCAGCGAGTCGGCAGTACCGACCTGCCGGTTGAGGTAGTGCACTCGCCCCGGGGCGAGTGGGCTACCGCGGAGGGTTCGCTTCGAAGCTCGGAGCGCCTGCTTACTCATCGACGAGAAAGCGCGGGGGGGATCGCTGTCACTGGAAGAAGATCCGGCGATACCCGCCGGCGATGAGGGCCGAGACATCTGCGAGCACGCGTGGCAGTCGAAGACCGCCCGGATAGGCAAGATATCGCGGTTCCCACACGGGATCGAACTTCTCTTTGAAGGCGCGCAGCCCCTGGAAGTTGTAGACGGCCTCGCCGTGCTCGTAGAGAAACGACGCGAGTCGATTCCACAACGGCGCCACGGGTGACTGTTCGAACCCCGAGAGCGGGGCCATGCCCAGCGAGAACCATCGGTAGCCCTGCGCCCTGCCCCACAGCATCACGTGCGCGAAGAGCGCGTCCATGACCTCTTTGGGTGCGTGCTGGTCGTAGCGCATGAGATCCACCGAGAGTTCGACCCGCCGTCCGCCCTCCCAGAGGTTGGCGAATGCGACGATCCGACCGTCGCGCTCGATGACCGCGACCGGAAACCGCGCGATATAGTCAGGCGCAAAGAACCCGAGGGAGAACCCCTTCTCGGCCGCGGCATGCCGCGCGAGCCAGTCATCCGAGACGGCGCGCAGCTGATCCATCACCCGCGTCACCTGTTCGGCCGGCAGCACTCGGAACGAGCCCCGTTCCTTCTCGAGCCGTGCGAGGGCGTATCGACGCTTCTTGCCGCGGCCGCCTTCGATCGTGAAGGTCGTCAGGTCGACGCGCGCCTCCTCGCCGAGCTTGACGAACGTCAATCCGACGTCGGCGTAGTGGTGCAGATGCTCGGGCGAGACTTCATAGAACACTGGCACCCCGCCGAAGTCGTCACAGCGTTCCAGAAAGCGTCGAACGAGAGCGCCGACCCGATCCCGTGGCCCCACCGGGTCGCCCAGCGCCGCCCAGGTGCGGCCCTGCACGCCGTACATCACGAACGCAGACCGGTCGTCGTCGAAGAGGAGCGCCTTGTCACGCAGGAAGACGAGGTTCGGGAACGTCCCTGTCTGTGCAGCGATCACGGCGGCGGCGGCGTGCAGCTCGGCATCGGTCGGCTTCGGCGCCTCGTGCGGGGCGTACCCGAACAGGCGCGCAAGGGCGAAGAGGAGCAGGGTGATGCACGCGCCAACCGTCGCGCGCAGCATGCGGGACGCTTCGCCGTGCAACTCGAACTGCCACCACAGGTCGTTCGAATACTCGACGTGCTTGAAGGCGAACAGCCCGAGCCAGAGTGACGCGCCGACCGCCGCGATGACGGCCATGATCCAGCCCGGTGAGAACTTCGTATCGAACAGCGACGCCCGGCGATCAAAGGCCGGCTGCGCGCGCCAGAGTACGACCAGGACCGCGGCGAGGACGATCGCCTCTTCGTAGTCCGCACCCTTGAGGAGCGATGCCAGCATGCCGCCGGCGAGCGCGACGGCGGTGAGCACGTAGGCGGCGTCGAGCCGGCGCGCGAGTCCCTGCGAGAGCAGTAACAGAACCGCCCCGACGACACTGCCCGCGAAATGGGAGAGCTCAATCACACCAATGGGCAGCACGCGATCGAGGAAGCTCAGGCGGCCTGGCGCAGCCGGCGTGGCGCCCGACGCCAGCAGGACCACCCCCGCCAGGAAGGTGAATGCGGCGAGCACCCGCGGCGTCAGCTGCTCGGTCAACCATCCGAGCGCCGCACCGACCCGCGCCGCTTGCGACCGCCGCTGATGGAGCTCGTCGGCCACGAGCCCGATTGCGGCGATCGACAGGGGAAGCAGGTAGTACACGGCACGATAGGCAATCAGCGCGGGCACGAGAGCCGTCGACGGGATGAAGGGTTTCAGGAGCAGCACCATCAGTCCTTCGAACACGCCCATGCCGCCGGGAACGTGACTGGCAAGGCCGAGGAGCTGCGAGGCCAGGAACGCACCGAGCAGGGCGAGAAACGGGACAGCGCCGGACGGCAGCAGCAGGTAGAGGACCGCCGCTGCGATCGTCCAGTCCAGAACCGAGATCGCGAGCTGCGCCAGTGCCAGCGTCGCCGATGGAAGCGGGAGTTCGAGACGCCGAAGCCGGATCGGGCCCAGTCGGAGCGCGGCGGCCGCGACATAGCCGATGCTGATCAGCATCAGCAGCCACCCAATCGGTGCCACCATGGACGCCATCGGAACGCCCAGGTCGCCCGGCAACGGACTTCGCGCGAGACTGAGACCGCCGATCAGCAGGAGACCGAGCCAGAACGTGACCACGTACGAAAAGACGATTCGCGACAGCTCTTCTGCGGAGATCCCCCATCGCGTGTAGAACCGGTAGCGAATGGAGGCCCCCGACAGCATCGCGAACCCCACGTTGTTCGAGATCGCGTAGGCGAGGAACGACGCCATCGCGACATGGCGCGGCGGCAGACGCTTGCCGAGATAGGCAAAGGCAAGAAAGTCGTAGCCGGTCAGGACTGCGTAGTTGACGGCCGTCAACAGGACGGCGAATGCGACGTGCCAGCGTGGAATGTTCGACACGTCCGTCGCCAGTCCATGCCACGTGACCGCCCGCAGTTCCGTCCGCAACACCTCCAGCGCCGCGAAGAACAGCAGCACGCCAACGAGGGCAGGGACCGCGGCGCGGAGCCGTGCGAGCATGCCCCTCACCGCGGAGCGTGCGCGTACACCCAGGCGACGGCCTCGAGCAGCGTTCGGTCGAAGTCGCCGAGATTGTCGCTGAAGCGATGGTTCGACGCGTTGACGATCCAGAGCCGCTTCGGCTCATGGGCCGCCTTCAGGACTCGCTCGACTTCGCTGACCGGCACGAACTCGTCGCGGGTGGAGTGGATGGCCGCCAGCGGCAGCGGCGCGACCCGCGTGACGACCGCAGCCGCGCTGAACGAGGGCTCGTCGGGGGCCCGGTGCGTGAGGTAGATCAGCGAGTCCTTCCAGCGCCAGCCAAGCTCGTTGACGTCGGGCAGACCAAGGCCGATGACACCGGCAATGCCGCGCCTTGTGTCCGGATCGGTCGCCGCGAGCACCGACAGACCGGCGCCTTCGGAGACGCCGATCAGAATGGGTCTCTTCCCCGTGGCCTTCGTCGCGAAGTCGGTCAGGACCCGGTAATCGGCCGGTTCGTCTTCGGGTCTGAGTGTCGACCGCTCCGACGTAAAGCTGGAGAGGTAGATCTTCGCATCGAATCCGACGACGTAGAACCCGCGCGCGGCAAGCGTCTCGGCGACATGAGGTGCCAAGTGAATCCATCCGCCATCGCCGCTCGACACGATGACAGGGGCGCCTTGCGGAGACCCGTAGATGTGCAGCGGCTGTTGATGGCCCCGTATCTCGACCGTCTGACGGCTTTGCGGCCATGCCGGACCCGCCGGCCCGATCGTCGCGGTCACGATCGACGCACAGAGGAGCATCAGTTTCACGTTGACCCGTGCCGCCTCGGTCGTGCTCGTGCTCCCGAAGCGGCGTCCGGCAGATACTGCCACAGGGAGCGCGCTCCTCGTTCAGGGGATGAACGGAATCGCCGCAGTCCAGCGCGCCAGCCGCGACAGCCTGAACGGGTCGTTCAGCCGCAGCATGAAGCGCCAGCCTTCGCCGCCGTGCGCGACGTCGAAGCGTGCCGTCGTCGACGTGTGCGAGTGTACTCGCAGGCCGACGCCGTACCCGGTCTTGTCGAAGCCGAGGTCGCGCACGCGCGCGGCCACGGTGCCCGAGTCGACGAACATCGCCAGGTCCATGTGCTCGAAGAGCGGCCATCGGGATTCGACGGTCGCCAGCAGCAGGTGCCGATCGTGGAAGCGGTAGCTGGCATAGCCGCGGAGGGTGTTCGAGCCGCCGAGGCCGGGCGTCATGTAGAACGGGACCGCGTGACCGGCTGACGTATCCGACGCCACACCCCACGCGTGCAGCGCGATGATCCACCGGTCGCTCAACAGCGGGATGAACTGCTCCCCCTCGATCTCGTAGCGGCGGAAGCTGTACGCGTCCAGCGTGCGATCCGAGTAGGCGGCGGCGGCGGCGCGATACACGCTTCCCCGGGTCGGGTGTCCGGGATGGTCTCGCGTGTCCGTAGTGATCGCCACCTCGGCATGGAGGAATTGCGGCGCCTTCGTCACGATCATCGCCGGGTCGTTCGGGAACGTGGTCTGCGCGTCGAGATAGTCGCGCTTGAACGCGCCGGTGGCCGACGACACCGACGGCCCGTCGAGCCATCCGAAGCTGCCCGACAGCGCCAGCCAGTGCTCAGGGCGATAGCGCGCATACCCGACCACATTCGTCGTCTCGAGGCGGTACTGGCTGCGCAGGTCTTCACGGGAATCCGGACCAAGGCCGAAGTAGCTCACCTGCTTCGAGTCCTGCCAGAGCGTCTCCGTTCCGACCGCCAGTTTCCCGTTCAGCAACAGCGGGAATTCGAGGCTCGCGTCGGCCCTGACATAGCCGCGCCAGGAGACCTGCGCGAAGGTATCGAACACCGCGCGGCCATTCAGGAAGCGTTCGCGGTAGCCAGGACCAACCGAAAGCCAGCCGGCGCCGGCGATCATCTTCCCGACCTTGGGATAGAACCCTTCCTTTGCGTTCCCCGAGTCGCTTTCGAGGAAGCGGTTCACGAAGTCGGTTGCAGCGGTGATCGGCGCGGGTTCGCTGAAGAGGGAGGGAGCTTGCGGCGTCACGGGCGCGGGCGCTTCCTGGGCCAGAACGGGAAACGAGACCACCGTCATCAGAAGCGTCGCCGCGGCGACTCGTGAGCGGCACCCGGGGACAGTCGGCATTGCAGACGTGGCGTGTCCAGCCATGGGTCACCTCGTAAAACTCTGATCGGGCTCGACGCATCGAGCGTGCCACGCGGGGGCGCGGCATCGGCGCGGTATCCCGCCCGATCCGCTCGCAACGAGCCGCCGCCTGGGAGAGGATTGTGCGGAGAATCCCGGCTGCGCGCGAACTTCCCCGCAGGAGACCGGCGTGCGGTGCAGCGCGAATCGATCGCCTAGCGGCCGCGCGACACTGCTGAGAGCGGGCCCAGGTTCTCGAGGAGAATGAACGCGGCGATGATGACGAGGAACGCCGCGAATCCTCGCCTGAGGGCCGATTGCGGCACGAATCGATGGACGTAGCTGCCGGCGGCGATGCCCGGCAGCGTGCCGGCCGCCACCAGCGCCACGGCCGTCCAATCCAGCCTGACATGGCCGAGATATCCCACGAGCCCGACGATGCAGGTGCCGGTGATGACGAGGAGCGAGGTACCGACCGCCTGACGGACGGAAAGACGCATCAGCACCAGCGCCGGCACGATGAGGAACCCGCCCCCGACCCCCACAATCCCGGTGAGCGCTCCGACCAGCAGCCCTGCCGGGACGATCGTCCGCACGGATGCCGCGCGCCCGATCGCCCGATCACCCGATTCCCCGATCACCCGATCACCCGATCGCCCGATCACCCGATCACCCGATCGTCCGATCACCCGATCACCCGATCGCCCGATCACCCGATCACCCGATCGCCCGATCACCCGATGATCCGTTTCCCTCACGCCGCCGCGGAGCATGAACGCGGCCGCGGCCAGCATCACGGCGGCGAAGACGAACAACTGCGTGGCTCCGGGAACGAGGCGAGCGATCCTCACGCCGAACAGCGTGCCGAGCATGGCGACCGCGCCGAAGCCGAGCGCCACGCGCACGTTGACGTTGCCCGCGCGCCAGTGGCTCGCCGTGCCGAACGCGCTGGTCGCGCCCACCACGGCGAGGCTCATCGCGATCGCCTCCTTCGGAGGAAAGCCGAGCACGTAGACGAAGATCGGCACCGTCAGAACAGAACCGCCGCCCCCCAGCAGGCCGAGCGCGGCACCAATCAGCAGCCCCGGAAGGATCGCAGCCGCGAGCACCGGCGCCCCCGGTCCGCTACGCGCGGCCGCGCAGCATGCCGTGCCAGTAGAGACGCGGCAGCGCGTATGCCTTGAGCGCGAACATGCTGAACCGCTCGGTGCGTTGATCGACGGGAAACGTCTCGACCGGCTCCTTGGCATAGTTGAACTCGGCCATGATCAACTTGCCGCGGCCGGTGACCACCGGACAGGACGTGTAGCCGTCGTATCGCGCGCTGAGCGGCCGGCCGTCCCGCAGGGCGAGCAGATTGTCGACCACCACCGGCGCCTGCTTGCGAACCGCCGCTCCCGTCTTGGAGGTCGGCAGGCTGCTGGCGTCACCGAGGCCGAACACCTCGGGATGACGCACGTGCTGCAGCGAGAACTTGTCGACCTCGACCCATCCGTCCGCGTTGGCCAGCGGACTCGCACGCACGAACTCCGGCGGCTGCATCGGCGGGGTGACGTGGATCAGGTCGTAGGCCATGACCTGTTCGGCGCCGGTCTTGACGTCCCTGAAGACCGCCTCCCGTGCAGCTGGCCGCAGCGCGACGAGCTCCTGGCCGAGCTGGTACTCCATGCCCCGGCTCTCGATCACGCGCTCGAGGGCAGGGATGTAGTACGGCGCCGTGAACAGCGCCGGCTTCGCGTTCATGAAGATGACGCGGCTCCTGTCCCGCACGCCGTTGGCGCGGAACGCTTCCTCCGCCAGGTACATGATCTTCTGCGGTGCGCCGCCGCACTTCACGGGCGTGATCGGCTCGGTGAAGATCGCGGTCCCTCCCCGGAACGACCGAATGGCCTCCCACGTCGAGGCAACCGTGTCGTACGAGTAGTTGCTGGTCACGCCGGACTCGGCTTTGCCGACCGACTCGGCGAGCCCGGGAATCTTCGACCACTGCGCCACCACACCCGGCGCGACGACCAGGAAGCCATAGGTCAGCATCGCACCCGACGATGTGACGACCGTCCGCTTGTCGGGGTCGACGGCCGCCACCGCCTCGCGGATCCAGGTGACGCCGTCGGGGATCAGATCCGCTTCGTCGCGCTGCGACTCCTCCCGGCGGAACATGCCGCCGCCGACCAGGGTCCACAACGGCTGGTAATAGTGCTTCGGCGACGGCTCGACGATGGCGATGTGGTGGCCGCCGACGCGAGGGGCGAGCTGCGATGCGACCGTCAGGCCGCCGGTGCCGCCGCCCAGAATCAGAATGTCGTGATGCGTATCCATCGGAGTTCCTTCGGAAGTCAGCGCGGGACGCCCGGCGATTCACGCAGGCGGCGGCCGAAGTGCTCGGCGAAGATGACGAGGAATCCCAGCGCGCGCTGGACGTCCGGCTGCCGCAGCGCGCTCACCAGCCCGAGCACGCCGATCGTCTGCGGCGGCGACGCCGCGGTGTCGGCCAGGGCGCGCCCGAGCTCACCGACGATCCGCAGCGGGCCCGGCTCGAGCACGCCGGAGTTGAGGAGCGCGGCGAGGTCGCGCACTTTCCCGGCGTCCATGGTGGCGCCGAAGCGGAGGGCCGCCTCGGCGCCGTTCAGCAGGCCGCGCTCGACGTCGATGCCGCTGGCGCTCGCCGCCCGCATCGCATCGTCGAACGAGTCGATCAGAATCGCGGCAAACGCCGGCGCCTGGTGCGCGAGCGCGAGCAGCGGGCGCAACGCGTCGGTCACTTCCGCGATCGCACGGGTGCGTTCCTCGATGGTCTGCAAGGCAGCGCCGGCGCCGGGAATCTCGGCGCCGCCGATCGCTGCGACGGCGGTCGCGGTGGCTTCGGGTGTCATCACAGTCCTCACGCAGGCGCGGAGAATTGCTCCGCGCGCCGATAGCTGGCGAAGTTGTCGTTCACGTCGATCGCCTCGAAGCCGAGCCGCTCGAGCATCGCGACTGCGGCAGCGGCGCGCGCGCCGCTCTGGCAGTACACGAGCAGCGGCGCGTCCGGGCGCAGGCTGCCGGCGTTCACCCCGATTCGGGTGTGCGGGACGTTGACCGCCCCGGGGACGTGTCCCGCGCCGAACTCCGCCGCCCCGCGGACGTCGAGCACCTGCACGCCGCCGCCGGCGCGGCGCGCCTCCATCCCGGCCATGTCGATCGTGGCGGTGCGGCGGAGCGGACCGGCCTGCCGCTCGTACTCGGCCAGGGCGGCCGGCGTCACGTAGCCGGCGATGTCATCGAGGCCGACGCGGATGAGCGCGCGCACCGCTTCGTCGAGCCGCGCCTCGTCGACGACCAGGTAGATCGGCGTGCCCTCCTCGACGTACGACCCGGCGATCGAACACAACTGGTAGTCCAGTTCCGTCAGCAGCGAGCCGGCGAGGTGCCCGGCGAAGAAGGCCTGACGCGGCCGCGTGTCGAGGACGGCGACATCTCGCCGGTTCTCGAGCGCCGCGAGATCCGATGCGCGCAGCGCCGGCGGCGCGGGCAGCCCGCGCAGCAGCTGCGGACCGCGGCGGTTGTCCCGCTTCATGCGCGCGAAGTACAGAGGCGGCTCGGGCTGGCCCGCCAGGATGTAGTCGACGAACGCCTGTTCGTTCACGGCCGCATGTATGGAGGGGTTCGTGCGCAGCTCGTAGCCGACGGTGGACGTCGGAACGTCGCCCAGCGATTTGCCGCAGGCGCTGCCGGCGCCATGAGCGGGCCACACCTGGAGGAACTCCGGCAGGCCTCTGAACTCACGCTGGATCGACGCGAACTGCGTGCGGGCAGACGGCTCCATCACGCCGGCGATGCCGGCCGCGCGCTCGAGCAGGTCGGGCCGCCCGACGTCGCCGGCGAAGACGAAGTCCCCGCTGGCGAGGGCGATGAAATCCTCGGCGCCGCCGCCGGCGTCGCGGACGAGATAGCTGAGGTGCTCGGGCGTATGGCCCGGCGTGTGGACGGCGCGGAATTCGATGTTGCCGACCGAGAACTGATCGCCGTGGCCGAGCAGGCGGTGCCGGTAGCCGCCATGACGCAGCCACTCGTACTGCCACTCGGGTCCTCCCTCTTTCGATGCGTACACCAGGACGCCGCGCTCCGCCATCTCCCGCAACCCCGAGAGATAGTCGGCGTGAATATGCGTGTCCGCCGCGGCGGCGATGCGCAGCTTGTGGCGGGCGGCGAGGTCGAAGTACCGGTCGACGTCGCGCTCGGGATCGATGACGATCGCCTCCCCTGTTCGAGGGCATCCGATCAAATAGGCGAACTGCGCGAGCTTCGGGTCAGCAACCTGTCGGACGAGCATGGTTTCCTCCGGGGCGACAGCGATGGACGGGTGGCCGGGCGCCGGCCTGTCCCGCTCCATAGGAGCCAGTCGCGCGCAAAACGGTTCGCCGGGGGCTCGTGCAACGGCGGCTCCACCGCCTCCGGGCCGGCGCCGGCTGAAATTGCGCCGGGTTGCGGACCCGCTGGTCACGCCGAGCTGTCGCGCGCGCGCGGGAAACTCCCCGCGCCCGCGCAATCCTCCGCGCGTCCGATCTCTAACGCGAGTGAACGAGGCTGTGGATGGCGGCTCGGATCGACGCGGCGAGCGGCCGCGGCACGTCCGGCGTCGGCAGTTGCCGGCAGACGGCGAGGGTCCGCTTCAACGACTCGCAGGCGCTGCCGCAGCGGGGGCATTCCGCCAGATGCGCCTCCATCGACGCGCAGACCGCGGGATCGATCTCCCCTTCGAGGTGCCGGGAGAAGAGCGTCAGGATATCGGGACAGGCCGCGGGGCGCGGCGACTGGTTCGGCGGCTGTATCAGGATCGGCTCGAGCGCCTGGCGGACGGCAACCCGTGCGCGATGCAGCCGGCTCTTGACCGCATCGACGCTGACCCCGGTGACCCTGGCGACTTCAGGCGCCGACAGCCCCTCGACGTCGCGCAGGATCAACACTTCACGATAGGGCGGCGCCAGCGCATCGATTGCCCGCGTGAGGACCTCCGCCAGCTCTCGGTTGCTCGCCTCCTGCTCGGGACCCGGTGCGGGATCCGCGATACCTTCGGCAGTGCGTTCGAGAGCCTCGAGCGAGTCTTCGCGCGCCGGCGCGAACTTGCTCCGGCGCCGCTTCTTGATGCAGAACCGCCGCGCGATCGTGTACAGCCAGGTGGAGACCGAGGATTCGCCGCGGAAGTCGGGCAGCGCCCGCGCCATCGAGATGAGGCTCTCCTGCGTGACGTCCCCGGCGTCTTCGACGTTGCCGCACATGCTCAGGCCGAACCGGTAGAGGTGCGGCTGGTACCGCACGAGCAGCCGTTCCAGCGCGGCGGCGTCCCCCTTGCGGGCGGCCGCCACCAGCTCGTCGTCGCTCGCCGCTTCAGCCGCGGGACGCGCCGCAATATCCCCGCTCATCGCTGAAATTCTCCCACGATTCTCTGCTGCCGGTGGGCGGGGCGCCGGCGCGCGCCCGCATCAACTGTCGCAAAGACAACCGTTTGGAACGAGCCGGGGGCCGGCGCTCGCCGCCTCGCGGCCGGGAACACAGATTGTGTGAACCGGTTGTGCGGCCGCTGGCTCTTACGACGCGAGAGGACGGACGCAAGGAGATGACATCGTGACGGGGAGCCTGGGGGTGCGGGCCGCACTGGCGGGGCTGTTCGCCGCCATTGCGGGGGTGAATGGCGCGCTCGCGCAGAGCTCCTTGACGCTCGAGGACGCGATCAAACGCGCACAGGGGGAGACCGCGGACGCGCGGGCGCTCGCGTCGGCGATCGACGAAGCGGACGCGCGCATCCGGCTCGCCCGTTCGGGCTTCTGGCCGCGCGTCGACGTGACCGAGGCCGTGCAGCGCGGCAACCAGCCCGTCTTCGTCTTCAGCTCGCTGCTCTCACAGCGGCGGTTCGCGGCCGCCAACTTCGCGATTCCGGCCCTCAACCAGCCGGATCCCGTCACCAACACGCGGACCACTGTCGCGCTCGAGCAGCCGATCTTCGACGCCGGAATGACGCGGCTCGCCGTGCAGGCCGCGCGGTTGACGCGCGACGCCGCCGCCGCGGCCCGCGACGAGACGAAGCAGGACCTGGCGCTGGGCGCGGCACGGGCGTTCGTGCGAGTGCTGCAGCTCGAGGCGACCGTCCGCGCCATGAACGCAGCGGTGGCAGCGGCCGAGAGCGACCGGCAGCGCGCGCGCGCGCGGCGGGACGTCGGCCTGGTGACCGCGGCGGATGACCTCGCCGTCGACGTGCACCTGGCCGACGTCCGCCAGCGGCAGATCACCGCCGCCGGCGACCTGCAGGTGGCGCGCATGCAGCTGGCTGAGGCGGTGGGTCTGCCGCTGACCGCCTCGATCGTGCCGGTGCGTCCCGCGCCGCGGCCGGCGCCAGACGACGACGCGGCGCTGGTGCGGGAGGCGCTCGCGAAGCATCCGCGGCTCCGTCAGGCGGGCATTCAGCTGCAGCTCGCCGACAACGCGCGGCGGACCGCTCGTGCGGCCCTGCTGCCCACCTTCGGCGCGCAAGGCGGATGGGAGTTCAACGGCGCAACGCTCGGCGGCCAGGAGTCGAGCTGGGTGATCGGCGCCGAACTGCGCGTGAACGTCTTCAGAGGCTTTGCCGACACGGCGCGGATCGCGGAAGCGCGGCACGCCTCCCTTCGCGCCGCCGCCGAGCGCGAGCGCGTCGAGCGGCGCATCGAGGTGGACGTGCGCGGCGCGATCGCCCAACTGACGGCGGCGCGTGCGCGCGAGGAGGCGGGCCGTGCGGCCCTGGCCCAGGCGCGCGAGTCGCAGCGCATCGTCCGCGATCGGTATGAAAGCGGGCTGGCGACCGTGACCGACGTCCTCCGCGCCGCCGAGGCGGCGCTGGAGGCGGAGTCGCGGGCGACGACAGCGGAAATGGACGTGATTCTCCAGGCCGTGGCGCTCGATCGCGCGCTCGGCCGGCTGTGAATCATGTGCCGCAGCAACAACAGAGAGAACCCATGAAGCGACTCATTGGAACGATCGCCGTCACCGTCGCGGCGGGACTGCCGGCGTGCGGCGGGGGGGAGCACGCGGCGCAACCGACGGCACACGCGCCAATCGCCGTCACCGTCGCTCCTGCCGTCGCGCTCGCCTCTGCCGAGCGGCTGGAAGCCGGCGGCGTCGTCGCCGCGCGCGAATCCGCTTCGATCTCGAGCCGGATTGTTGCCACCGTGAGCAGCGTGCGCGTCAAGGCTGGAGACCGCGTCCGCGCAGGTGCTCCGCTGGTCGCGCTGGATGCGCGGGATATCGCCGGACAGGCGGCCCAGTCGCGCGCCATCGCCATGTCGGCGGACAAGGCGCTGGCACAGGCACGCAGCCAGCAGGCGGCGGCCGAAGCCGAGCACCGCCTGGCCACCGCCTGGCAGAAGCGCATCGCGGCACTGCACGCGCGCCACTCGGCCACCGACCAGGAACGCGATGAGGCCGAGGCGCGCCTCGCCGCGGCCGCGGCGCGCCTCTCGGGGACTCAGGCCGGCATCGAAGGGGCCGAAGCTCAACTCGTCTCCGCGCGTGCGGCGGTCGGCATCGCCACCACGACCGAGTCCTTCGCGACGCTGCGGGCCCCGTTCGACGGCCTCGTGACCGAGCGGCTCGTCGATCCCGGCAATCTCGCCGCACCCGGCATCCCGTTGTTGCGGATCGAGTCGGCCGGCGCCCGCCAGGTGCTGGCACGAGTGGATGAAGCCCGCGCCGGCTATGTGCACGCCGGCGACCGGGTGCGCGTCCTGATCGACGAGGACGCCGAGGAGGTCGCCGACGATGCCGGAATCGAGGGCGTGGTCGCGGAGGTGGCGCGCGCCGTCGGTGCGGATCAGCGGGCGTTCACCGTCAAGGTCTCGCTGCCCGGCAGCGTGACGGCGCGATCGGGCAGTTTCGCGCGAGTGATATTCCGCGGCGCGCCCCGCCGCGCCCTGGTGATTCCGGCCAGAGCCGTTCAGCGTCACGGCCAGGTGTCATCCGTGTACGTGGTGCAGAACGGCGTCGCCAGACTGCGGATCATCCAGCTCGGCGCCCCGTCGGCCGATGGCATCGAGGTGCTCGCCGGGCTCGATGCGGGTGAATCGATCGTGACCTCGCCCGCGGGCCGGTTGACGGACGGAGCGCCGGTCACCACGGGGGCTCCCGCTCGAACCGGAGGCGGATCATGACCTCGAGCCCCGGTCTCGCCGGACGGCTCGCCGCCGCCTTCATCCCGTCGAAGCTGACGCCGCTGTTGATCGCCGGCTCGATCGCGCTCGGAGCGTTCGCCGTCGCGGCGCTCCCGCGCGAGGAGGAGCCGCAGATCATCGTGCCGATGGTCGACGTGTTCGTGGCGTTCCCCGGCGCAACGCCCACCGAAGTGGAACAGCGCGTCACCCGCCCGATGGAGAAACTCCTGTGGGAAGTGCCGGGCGTCGAGTACCTCTACTCCACCTCGAGCCCGGGCCAGTCCATGGTCGTCGTCCGGTTCCTCGTCGGCGAAGACGAGGAACGCGCGCTCGTGCGCCTCAACCAGAAGCTCCAGGCCAATTTCGATCGCATTCCGCCAGGCGCCTCGCCGCCGATCGTCAAGCCGCGCTCGATTGACGACGTGCCGATCGCGGCAGTGACCCTGTGGGGGAGCGGTTACGAAGACGATGTGCTTCGCAGCCTCGCGGTGCAGTTGAGGGAAGCCCTCGCCGAGGTCCCGGACGTATCGGAAGTGGTCGTGCTCGGCGGACGTCCGCGCGAGATTGCGGTACAGCTCGATCCGGCACGGCTCGCCGCCGCGGCGATCGATCCGGTGCAGCTCTCGGCGACGCTCCAATCCGCCAACATACGTGCGGCGGGCAGCGGTGCGATCTCCGGCGGGGAC
This sequence comes from Vicinamibacterales bacterium, assembly GCA_035699745.1. NCBI lineage: Bacteria > Pseudomonadati > Acidobacteriota > Vicinamibacteria > Vicinamibacterales > Vicinamibacterales bacterium. The sequence goes on along the minus strand of DASSPH010000079.1, from coordinate 83,983 downwards.
CTGGCGCGCCTCGAAGCCGGCCGCCACCTCGACACCGTCGAGGCTCTGCGCGGCGTCGTGGTTTCGGCGCAGAACCAACGGTCGATCGGGCTGGCGGACGTCGCCCGCGTCACCGACACCGATGCCCCGCCCTCGTCATACGTTCGCTTCTACTCGCGCGACGGCGGCTCGCGTCCGGCGGTGACGCTGGCGGTGGCCAAACGCAAGGGGGCCAACGCCATCGCCGTGGCGCACCAGCTCGAAGCCAAGCTGGCGGCGGTCCGGCCGGCGCTGCTGCCCGGGGATCTGAACGTCACCATCACGCGGAATTACGGCGAGACGGCGGCGGAGAAATCGAACGAGCTGCTGTACCACATGTTCCTCGCGGTGGTGTCGGTCTCGGCGCTCATCGCGCTGGCGCTCGGAGTCAAAGAAGCGCTCGTCGTGCTCGTCGCCATTCCCGTCACGCTCGCCCTCACCCTGTTCGCGTTCTGGGCGTACGGCTACACCCTGAATCGGATCACGCTCTTCGCCCTGATCTTCTCGATCGGCATCCTCGTCGACGACGCGATCGTCGTCGTGGAGAACATCGTCCGGCACGCGCGCATGCGGGCGCACGACGGATCGGGCCTGGCAGCGATCGCGGTCCGCGCGGTGGACGAAGTCGGCAACCCGACGATTCTGGCGACGCTCACCGTCGTCGCCGCGATCCTGCCGATGGCCTTCGTCGGCGGCCTGATGGGCCCCTACATGCGGCCGATTCCGGTCGGCGCGTCGGCGGCCATGCTGTTCTCGCTTGCCGCCGCCTTCGTGGTCACGCCGTGGGCGGCCGCCCGGCTGCTGCGAACGGACGGAAGCGCGCACGCCCATGCGCCGGAGGGTGCGGCGACACGCCTGTACCGGCGGGCGATGGCCGGCCTGATCGGCCGCCGCCGAACGCGGCTGGCGTTCCTCGGCGGCGTCTCGTTCCTGCTTCTCGCGTCGATGGTCCTCGTCCCGCTGAAGCTCGTGACGGTGAAGATGCTGCCGTTCGACAACAAGAGCGAGTTCCAGGTCATCGTCGACATGCCCGAGGGCACGCCGCTCGAACAGACGGCGCGGGTTTCAGCGGAGCTGGCGCAGGAGGTCCTGAAGGATCCCAGCGTCGTCAACGTGCAGAGCTACGTCGGGCTGTCGTCGCCGTACAACTTCAACGGCCTGGTGCGCCACTACTTCCTGCGCCGCGCGCCGCATCTCGCCGATCTGCAGGTGAACCTGCTGCCGAAAGACGAGCGCGGCGAGCAGAGCCACGACGTGGCCAAGCGGGTGCGGAATCGGCTGGTGCCGATCGCGAAGCGCTTCGACGCGACGATTCAGGTGTCGGAAGTGCCGCCCGGCCCGCCGGTGCTGCAGACCCTCGTCGCGGAGATCTACGGACCGGATCCGGCGCGGCGCCTGGAACTCGCCGCCCAGGTGAAATCGGTGCTCGAGCGCACCCCCGGCGTCGTCGATGTCGACTGGTATGCCGCCGCGGCGCAGCCGAAGACGTCGCTGGTGGTCGACGAGGCGCGCGCGAGCGCGGCCGGCGTCTCGGCGTCGCAGGTGTCCGCCGCCGTCCAGATGGCGACCGAGGGGCGCACGGTCGGCCTGCTTCACGATCCGCAGGCGCGCGAAGACGTCCCGATCGTGCTGCGCTTGCCGCGCTCGTCGCAGGGATCGCTCGCGGCCGTGCGGGCGCTCCGCCTCGGGCCGAACCTCGTCGCCGTCGGCGAGCTGACGCGCGAAGAGGCGCGGACGGAAGCCGACAGCGTGTATCACAAGAACCTGCTGCCGGTGACCTACGTGACCGGCGACATGGCCGGCGCCGCCGAAAGTCCGGTGTACGCGATCCTGCAGATGAACCAGGTGATTTCGAACGTGACGCTCCCGGAGGGGTACGCGTTCGAGATCTACAACACCCGCCAGCCGTTCGACACGACGAAGTACGCGATGAAGTGGGACGGCGAGTGGCACATCACCTACGAGGTGTTCCGCGATCTCGGCCTCGCGTTCGCGGCCGTGCTCATCCTGATCTACATCCTCGTGGTGTGGTGGTTCGAGGCGTTCGGCGTGCCGCTCACGATCATGGCGGCGATTCCGTTCTCGCTCGTCGGCATCCTGCCGGCGCACGCCGCGATGGGCGCGTTCTTCACCGCGACGTCGATGATCGGCTTCATCGCCGGCGCCGGCATCGTGGTGCGGAACTCGATCATCCTCGTCGACTTCATCGAGATGCGCCTGCGCGAAGGCATGCCGCTCGCCGAGGCGGTGGTCGATGCCGGCGCGGTCCGCTTCCGCCCGATGGCGCTGACCGCCGCGGCGGTGATCGTCGGGTCGGCGGTCATCCTCTTCGACCCGATCTTCCAGGGGCTGGCGATCTCGTTGATGGCGGGGGAGGTGGCCTCCCTGCTGCTCTCGAGAGTCACGGTGCCGGTCCTGTATTTCATGAGCCACGAGAAGCGGCAGGCCGCCGCTCCGTCGATGGCCGCTTCGCCGGCAGGAGCCCTGTCATGAGCCGGATCGCGAACATCACACGGGTGCTGGTCGGGGTCGACTTCGACGACGCGTCGACGGCGGCCTTGAAGATGGCCGGCGTGCTGGCGCGGGCCTGGGATGCCGACATGACGGTGTTCCATTCCGCGCCCCGGGAAGTCCCGGTCTACTTCACTCCCGACCAGATCGAGATGCTCGAAGCGGAGCGCGGGCGGGATCGGGAACGGACGGCTGATCGGATCCGCGCCCTGGCCGCGCAGCACGTACCGCGTCCGGTGCGGGTGGTGGTCGAAGAAGGTCCGCCACAGGACGCCCTGCGGCGAATGGCGGCCTCGTTCGACCTGCTCGTGGTCGGAACCCACAGACGGCACGGCGCGCGACGCTGGTGGCTCGGCTCGGTCGCGGAAGCGGTCGTCCGCCAGTCGCCGCGACCGGTGCTCGTCGTACCGGCCGGCGCGATCGTGCCCGAGGCGCCCCGCGCGTTGACCATCCTCTCGGCCGGGGGGGATCTCGGCGAGACCGACGCCTGGGCGGAGCTGCTGAAGACCACCTTCGGCGGACACGTCGTGCGATCCGCGACCCTCGACCAATGTGCGCCGGATCGTCTGAGGGACACCGACCTCATCGTGATGTCCACCGCGGCTGATCGCAGCACTCAGCCGCCGTCCGGACCCATCGCACAGGTCCTCATGGAGTGCGTCCACCCGTTGTTGTTCGTCCCGTCGCCGGCAGAGATGCTGGAAAGGAGTTCGTCGTGACTGTCGAACGTGCGCTGCGGTTGATCGCGGGAGCCCTGGTTGCCGTCAGTGTGCTCCTGGGAATGTACGTGAACGTGAACTTCCTCTGGTTCACGCTGTTCGTGGGCGTGAACCTGTTCCAATCGGGCTTCACGAACTGGTGTCCGATGATGTCGATTCTGCGGAAGACCGGAGTGCCGGATGCCGTTCCGCCGAATGCGGCGGCGGCCGCGCGATGAGGCCGGGTATCGCGCGCGGTTGAGCATGGTTGGCGCGGCGCTGCTCGTCGTTGGCGCGGCGTCCGCCATCGCGCAGACGTCAGGCATGGGGCGGAATTCTTCGCCGGCACGGTGAAAGATTCCGCGGGCCTCCCTTTCATTCCGCATCACGCCGCGCCGGCTCGCGTGCGGCCTCACGTTTTCACCGTCGCGCCGCAGCGCCGGATGGCACCCCACTTGCCATGTCCCGGAATGACTCGACGTGAGGATCACTGCGCTGACGAACAACCGCTCCCGAGCGCGACGTCGCGGGGTCGCGGCGTGCGTCGCCGCTGCGTTGCTCTCTGCCGGACCGATCGCATGCGCGCGGAGCCGCGCCGAGAGCGCTGGCGCGCGGGGCCAGGGCGTCATTCGCATCATCGGATCCGACACGATGGTGAATCTCCTGCAGGGCTGGGCGGAGCAGTACAGACGCGTCAGGCCCGCCGTCGTCGTTCAGGTCGCCGGCGGCGGCTCCGGGGTAGGCTTCGCGGGCCTGATCGATCGGACGGCCGACATTGCCGCGGCGAGCCGGGAAATCCGCGGCGCCGAACGCGAGCGCCTCAGCGCCATGCACGGCTCGCCCCCGGCGGAGCTGACCGTCGCGCTCGACGCGCTGGCCATCTACGTGCACCGCGGCAACCCGATCGAGCGCATCTCGATCCCCGACCTCGCGGAGATCTATGGTGAGCGCGGCACGGTTGCCCGCTGGTCCCAGCTCGGTGCGCGCCATGCGGGCTGCGCCGGCGACACGATCGTCCGCATCGGGCGGCAGAACAACTCGGGCACCTACGCCTACTTTCGGCAGATCGTGCTCGGCCCCGGGCGCGAGTATCGTCTTGGTTCGATCGACCAGAGCGGCTCCAAGGATGTCGTCGCGCTGGTGTCCAGGATGCCGTGCGCGATCGGCTACAGCGGCCTCGCATACGCCACGCCGGCCGTCGGCGTGGTGAAGGTGGCCGCGGAGCGCGCCGGCGCCGCGGTCGCCCCTTCCACGACCACCGTGCTCGACGGCTCGTATCCGCTGGCACGTCCGCTCTATCTGTACACCGCGACGCCGGCAGCTCCGCACGTGCGGGAGTTCCTCGACTGGGTACTCGGTCCCGGCGGTCAGGCCGTCGTCGGCGATCTGGGATTCGTGTCACCGCCGCGGCTGCTGTCGGCAGCGGTCCTGCGAGGACGATGATGCTCCCGATTCGCCGCCGCGCGACCGGATTGATGGAAGCGCTGATCGACGCGGCCATCCACGTCTGCGGCTGGAGCGCCATCGTCCTGGTGTTCGCGATCTTCTACTTCGTCCTGCGCGAAGGCGCGCCCGTGCTGGCGGGCAGGCTGGACGTCCGCGAGCTCCTGACCAGCACCGCGTGGCGGCCGGATTCAGTGCTCCGCCCGCAGTTCGGCATTCTCGCGCTCGTCGCCGGCACCGCGGCGGTCACCGCCCTCGCCATGGCGCTCTCGGTTCCGATCGGCATCGGCGCCGCCGTGTTCCTGTCGGAGTTCTGCGGCATCAGGGCGCGGGAAGCCCTGAAGATCGTCATCGAGCTGCTGGCGGCGATTCCGTCCGTGGTGTGGGGCTTCATCGGTTACATGGTCCTGAACCCGCTGATCATCGCCATCACGGGAGCGCCGATCGGCGTCAACGTGCTGAACGGCGCCCTGATTCTCGCGTTCATGAGCGTGCCGATCGTCGTGTCGATGGGCGAGGACGCGTTGAAGGCGGTGCCCGACTCGTACCGCGAGGCAGGTCTCGCCCTGGGAGCGAGCCGCTGGCAGATCGTCTACCGCGTGCTGCTGCCAGGCGCGCGGCGCGGTCTCTACGCGGCGGCGCTGCTCGGCGTCGGCCGGGCGGTGGGCGAGACGATGGCGGTGCTGATGGCAACCGGCCACAGCGTGCAGGTTCCACACAGTCTGTTCGATCCGATTCGCACGCTGACGGCGACGATTGCGGCGGAGCTGGGTGAGAGTGTCGCCGGCGGCGAGCACTACCGCGTCCTGTTCGTGATCGGGGCGCTGCTGATGGCCATTTCCCTGTCCATCAACGTTGCTGCGGACGTCATCGTGCGAGGCACGGCGCGGAGGCAACCGTGAGCCCGGTCGTCGGCACGCCGCCGATCGCGCCCATCCAGCCGGCGGTCGCCGCCCCCGCGGGCCCGCCGCCGGCGGAGGACGCGCGCCTCTTTGCCGCCGGTCCGGTCGAACGGCGAAAACGGCGGCTGGAACGCGCCGCCTTTCTTGCGCTGCTCGCGATCACGGCGTCGCTGGTGGTGCCGCTGGTCGCCATCCTCGCCTACCTGCTGATCCGGGCCTGGCCGGTACTGTCGTGGTCCCTGCTGCTCGAGAATCCGCGGCATTACATGCGGGCAGGCGGACTGTGGGCCCCCCTCGTCGGCACTTTCTACTCCGTCCTGCTCTCGCTGATCATCGCCGCGCCGGTTGGCGTGCTGGCGGGCGTGTATCTGCACGAGTACGCCCGGGACAGCCGGGCCACACGGCTCATCAACCTGGCGGTGCTGAACCTGGCCGGCGTACCCAGCATCGTGCACGCGCTCTTCGGCGTGGGCATGTTCGTGCTCGGCGCCGGTTTCGGCCGCTCCGTCCTGGCCGCCTCCTGCACGCTCGCCGTCATGACGCTGCCAGTGATCATCGCGAGTACAACCGAGGCGCTCGCGTCGGTCCCGCGAGCCTTCCGCGAAGCGTGCTGGATCCTGGGAGCGAGCCGCTGGCAGACGGTGCGCACCATCGTCCTGCCGAATGCGATCGGCGGCATTCTGACCGGCGTCATCCTTCAGGTGTCGCGGGCGGCGGGCGAGACGGCGCCGATTCTGTTCACCGGCGCGGTGTTCTACGTCAGCGTGCCCGACAGCGGCCCCGGATCGTTCGCGCCGTACGGCTGGCGCGATCCGTTCATGGCGCTCTCGTATCACCTGTTCACGCTGACGACGCAGGTGACGGGCGTCCCCGACGCGCTGCTGTACGCGACCGCGATCGTGCTGGTCGGCCTGGTGCTGCTCGTCAACGGCGCGTCGATCGTCATGCGCGTCCGGCTGCGCACCGGAAGGCGGTGGTAGCGATGCCCGCTGTCGAACCGCACGTGTCGTTCAGGGACGTCACCGTGCGCTACGGCGCCACGACCGCCCTCGACCGGGTGACGGTCGACATCCCGCGCCACGCGATCACCGCGATCATCGGCCCGACGCGATCGGGCAAGAGCACGTTCCTCAAGTGCCTCAATCGCATGATCGACGTCAGCGCGCCGAGCGAATCGCGGGGGGCGGTGCTGATCGACGGCGAGGATGTCTTTCACGTGAAGAACGTCCACGACCTGCGGCGCAGGGTCGGGATGGTGCTGCCGCTGCCGGTCGCGCTGCCGCTGTCGATCTACGACAACGTCGCCCTCGCGCCCCGGCTCGGCGGGATGCACGACCGGCGCGAGGTGGACGCGCGGGTCGAGGAGTCGCTCCGGCAGGCGGCGCTGTGGGACGAGGTCAAGGATCGGTTGCGCCATCCGGCGGCCTCCCTCTCGGGCGGACAGCAGCAACGGCTGGCGATTGCGCGCGCGTTGTCGCACGCGCCGGAGATCCTGTGCCTCGACGAATTCTCGATCGCCATCGATCCGATCGCGACGATGAGGATCGAAGACGTGCTGGTCGGGCTCGAGCGGCGCATGACGATCGTGATGGCCACGAACCTGGTGCAGCAGGCGCACCGGGTTGCCGATCAAGTACTGTTCATCAATGCCGGCCGGCTCGTCGAGTGCGGCGCGACCGAGACGGTGTTCTCGGAGCATCCGGCCAGCCACCTGACGTTCGACTACGTCCGGGGACGGTTCGGATGACGAACCTGCCCGTCGAGCCGCGCCGCCATGCCGTCCAGACCCGAGCGCTCCATCTCTGGTACGGGGACCTCCCCGCCCTGAAGGGGGTGACCGTCGATATCTGCCGCGGTTCGATCACGGCACTCATCGGACCGTCCGGCTGCGGCAAGACGACGCTGCTCCGCTGCATCAATCGCCTCAACGAACGGTACGGCAACGTGCGGACCACGGGAGACATCTTCGTGCTGGGCAGGAACATTCACGACGCGGACGTCAGTCTGGGTGAGCTGCGCAGGCACGTCGGCATGGTGTTCCAGCGCCCCAATCCGCTGCCGCTGTCGATCTACGAGAACGTGATGTTCGGGCTGCGCGTGCATTACGCGACCGGCGCCGGCGGACGGATGGCGGCCGGCGAGATCGTCGAGCGCGCGCTTCGCTCCGTCGCGCTGTGGGACGACACGAAGGATCGTCTCGGCGCGAGCGCGCTGTCGCTGACGCTCGAACAGCAGCAGAAGCTGTGCATCGCGCGGCTGCTGCCGCTGAAGCCGCAGGTCATCCTGATGGACGAACCGTGCTCGGCGCTGGACGCCCGCGGGACGGAGGCGATCGAAGCGCTCATCGCCAGCCTCACGCCCACGTACACCGTCGTCATCGTCACGCACAACATGGCTCAGGCGAGACGGGCGAGCCAGCAGTGCGTCTTCATGCTGCTCGGTCAGATCGTGGAACAGGCACCCACGGCAGACATGTTTCTGCGGCCGGCGCACAAGCAGACGGAGCTGTACGTCGAAGGACGGTACGGATGAGCAGAGACCGCCGGCCGGCGGCTTTCCGCGCAACGCGGCGAACGGGGGGACGGATATGACTCGCCTGGAACGGGACCTCGCGGACCTGAAGCACCGCGTGCTCGACATGGGGAACCTGGCTGCCTCGATGGTGACCGACTCCTGGCACGGCGTGGCGCGGAACGACGCGGCCTGCCGAAGCGCGGTCGCCGCGCACGAGCCCGCACTCGATCGAACGCAGCTGGAGATCGACCGCGAAGCGGTTCGCCTGATTGCGATCTTCGCGCCGGTGGCGCGCGATCTGCGCTTCCTGCTGATGATCGCCCGCATCACGTCGGAGCTGGAGCGCATGGGCGATCAGGCCGTGGACAACTGTGAGTACGCGGCGCTGATCGGCGCCGCGCCGCCGACCGCCGATCTGACGACGCTGGCCGATTTCGTCCAGCGGATGGTGCGCGACGCGCTGCAGGCGTTCGCCGACGAGGACCCGCGTCAAGCCGAAGCGGTCATGCAGCTCGACGCCCAGGTCGATGCGCTCTACTCGCAGGTGTTCCGCGATCTCATCGAGCACGCCGGCGGCAGCGGCCGGGCGCGAAGCACCGGCCTGATCCTGCTCGCCAGGTCGCTCGAACGCATCGCCGACCACGCCACCAACATCTGCGAAGAGGTCTTCTACCTGGTCGAGGGTGCCGACATCCGGCATCAGGATGCGGTGAAGGCCTGACGGGGCGCGCCGGATTGCGGCGGCGTACGCCTGACGGCAACACGCCATCCAGCGGTCTTCGCTCCGCACGCGACGCATTGCAGCGACAACCGGCCCGGCTCGAAGTGCAGCATCATCTGGTGCCCTCCCAGCCCGCAGCACGCCCGGCGGACTGACGCGAACAGCATGTCGCGCAGCGCGGCCGCGCGGACGGGCATCCAGCGTTCGGCACCCGAGAACCGGGGTGGATGCAGAGTTCTGGCGAACATGACAGCTCCTCCCGGGGCCAGGCCGGCACGCTACCGGGTGCCTGCCACGAGACTCACGTTGAGGGCATTGGTCTCACCCTCGCGGATCTCGACGGTCCCGGCGAATTGGCGATACCTGACTTGCGTACCTCCACCTGATGCTTCCCGGCCTGGACCTTCGAAGATGAGCAAGATGCGCACCGATCGGCTGGACGGGGCCGACCGTGTCGACTCGACGTTTTGCGTGAACCGGCCGCGGACCGCGCCCTGATCCGCCGGGATTTCCCCAACGGCTCGAAAGATCCCGCGGCCCTCCGAGGTCACGCCGGAAAGGCCGTCGCCGTGGACACCGGGCGGGAGACGGCGGTTCGTCTCCGCAGCGCGGCCGCGACCGACGCCCGGCTCCCGGCGGCGACTGCTACCGCGGCGCCCCAGATCGCGCCGTGCAGCGGACTGAGGTACCACTGTTCGTACGAGATCCACCACCACAGCGAGCCGACGATGCCCGCGGCGAGGGCCGCGGCGAAGCGATGGGCACGCGACGGCCGTCCGGACGGCCAGGCGAGGCAGAAGACGGCCGCGACCAGGCCGAAGTGCGCAAGCGGCGCGAGCGCCATCCAGTCCCAACTCTGGTCGAATGGCCAGCGCGACGAGCCGATCGCTGAATCGATCGTGACCCGCAGCGGGTGCCAGGACACGTACCCGCCGAGCCATCCGGCTGCCATCGCGGTCAGCACGCGCCGGGGCCATCCCGCGCCCTGAGCCCAGAGGGCACCGGCAATGCCGGCGAATGCCAGGACGCCGCCATGGAGCGCGCCGGCCGGCACGACCTCCCAGGTGAATACGGGACAGGCGGTGACAGGCCGGGGCAGCTGCGCGTAACAGAGCCACGCGTTGAACCCGCCGGCAATCGCCCCGGCTGCGGAAACACGCGTCATCAGGCCGAGCGCCGGCCGCCATCTCGGCTGCGTACCGGAACTGCGCATGGTGTGTCCTCCCGCGCGAAGAAGGCAACAGGCGTACCGCAGCCCGACGCCGCCAATCCACGCAGCGACAACCCGGCACGCGCCGCCCCGCGTGCGGGATCGTCCGCGAGACCCCGGGAATAGTTCCCGCTCGACGTCGCCGGCGCCTCGGGATCGCGCCGGAAAACGCCAGCGGAGGGAGGCACGCCCCTTGCCCCGTGGACACCGGATTTGCCGCATTCACGCCCTGAAAGGAAGGCGACACATGACACCGAAGAGAACCGCGCTCGTACCCCGCGATCCATTCGCACTGCTGACGCAGATGACGTCCGACCTCGATCGCATGTTCGAGTCATCGGGCTGGCCCTCGTTCCGACTGCCGCTGTTGCCGGCCCGCTCGGGCGCCGATGCGGCCACCTGGTTCCCCGAAATCGACGTGTTCGAGAAGGACAATCGCCTCGTCACGAAGATCGACCTTCCCGGGATGAAGAAGGAAGACGTGAAGGTGGAAGTCACCGACGGACACCTCGCGATCTCCGGCGAGCGGAAGACCGAGGCCGAGGAGAAGAAGGAGAACTTCTATCGCTGCGAACGCGAGTACGGCAGCTTCTATCGCGCCGTTCCGCTGCCGCAGGGGGTCAGGCTCGAGGATGTCAAGGCGACGTTCGCCGACGGCGTCCTGGAAGTCAGCATTCCGCTGCCGGTGAAGGCCGAGGCGAAGCCCCGCCAGGTCGAGATCCAGGAGCCTCAGCGCGCCGCGAAGACGGCGGCGTAGAGGAAACGGCGATGAAGGTCAAGGATCTGATGACGACGGATCTCAGGACGTGCACGCCTGAGACGACCGTCGCCGAGGCCGCCCACCTGATGTGGGAAGGCGACTGCGGCATCCTGCCGGTGGTCGCCGGCGGCGAGCTGGCCGGAATCGTGACCGACCGCGACATGTACATCGCGCTCGCGACGCAGAATGCGCGCGCCTCGCGGTTGACGGTGGGCGCGGTGGCCACGAAGAACCCCATCACGTGTGCGCCGGAAGACGATGTGCAGGCGGCGCTCGCGATGATGAAGCAGGCTCGCGTGCGGCGCCTGCCGGTCGTCGGATTCGGCGGCTCGGTGCTCGGGATCCTGTCGTTGAACGACATCGTGCTGGCCGCCGGCTCCGGCAAGAAGGTGAAGGGCGAAGACGTCCTGTCGACGCTGCAGGCGATCTGCGGCCATCACCACCCCGCGCCTCACGTGGTTGCCGCGTGAGCAGCCGTGCAGGGCCAGATCCGGCAGAACGGGTCCTTGCCCTGCTCACAGCGTCTCTCCCGGACGCGGACCTCGGCCTCGCCGGCTCGTACCGGACGTCGCCGGGGTCATGTCACCGCCGGACGAATCGCTGCCTCAGGGCTCGCCGTGCAGGTCGTGGAGGTAGTGCCAGCGCGCCTCGATCTCGCTGAGTTTCGCGCTCGCGTATCGTGACGCGTCCGCCAGGAGCCGCCGCGCCTCGTCGTCGTGGCGGGTGAGAAGGTCGGGCAGCTGGTGGCCGGCGCCGGCCAGGTACGCGTTGATCAGCTGACGCTCGATTTCGGCCAGAGGATCGTGCAGCGGCTGCTGGTCGTCTTGACGCGCCATGATGGGGCTCCCTTCAGGCGATGCGTTCCGCGGGAATCCCCGCGTAGACGCCTCCCGCCTCGAGTCGAGCGTACTTCGGGACGAAGCTCAGTGCACCGACCTGACAGCCGTCTCCGGCTTCGACGCCGATCTCGACGACGCTGCCCAGTCCAATGGTCACGTCGCTGCCCAGGCGGACGGGGGCCGTCTTCAGAAAGCCCCTCTCCACTGTGTGGCCCGACAGGTGCGCCCCGTCGCCGATCACGACGTCGTCGCCGAACTCGAGCAGGTTGTAGTCGGTGACGGCGAGGCTGTTGACGTAGACACGCCGGCCGAGCCGGGCGCCTGCGAGGCGCAGGTACGCGGTCCACACCGGCGTGCCGCGGAACAGTGCGCCCGCGAATATCCGCACGAGGTGGATCGCCGCCACGCTGCGGGCCCACTGCAGCAGCGGCCACTCGACATCCGCGATGCGCAGTTGCACGTTCGCGGGGGTCTGCCATTTGAGCCCGCGGGCCGCGGCCGCCGAGACGAACATGAGCAGCAGCGCGAACAGCACGTACGACGGGACCGCGAATGCGCTCAGCACGAGAACGGCGAGCATGCCTGACGGTTCGACGACGGCGAGGACCTGCCGCCAGATCAGCACCACCGGGACCAGCGCGATTGCGCACACCAGCCCCTGGACCACCAGGAGACTGGACACCGTCCAGCCGATCCGCCAGAACGAGCCGAGCAGACGAGGCACCGGGCTGTGGACGCCGAGCACAGGGGCGCGCGCGATGTTGCTCACTGCAGTGCCTCGTCGCCGCGGCCGCGTCAGTCCGCGTCTTCCAGGACGCCGTCGATCGGCCGGGACTCCACCACGATCAGGTTCTCGACGTGCGTGATGCCCGGCGCGTCCGCGGCGGCGCGCGCCGCCGACTCCCGCTGCAGCCAGCTTGCGACGGTGCCGCTCAGCGTGGCTTCGGCTCCGGCGACCGCGACGTTGATGTGACGGGCATCGATGTTGGCATTGCGGTGCAGCGCCTGCACGATCCGATGGCGCACGTCGCGTTCGACGGCGCGAGGTGCGACGGTGATGTGGTTCATCACGTTGCGCACGCCGCGAACGTGGCGCACCGCCTTCTCCGCGTCGCGCTGCTGATACACCCAAGCCACCTTGCCGGTCAGCGTGACGCACCCGTTGTGCACGGCGGCCTGCACGCCCCGCGGAATCGTGCTGCGCAGCTCCAGCGCGCGAACGACGTCCGCCGCGATATCGGGATCGGTCCGCTCGAGTCTCAGCCGCACCTCGACGTCGTTGGCGACGGCCCGGACGCCGCGCACCCGCTTGGCGGCACGCTCGGCGGCGAGCTTCCCTGAATACGTGCCGATGAAGCCGGTGAGCGTGACGACGCCGCCCTTTGCCGCCACGCCCACGCCGCCCGCGTCGACCTCGGGATCCCACTCCAACTGGCGCATCACCGCGTCTCGCGTGCGGGCATCAGTGTCGGTCATGCTTGCGGTCGACATCTTTCGCCTCCATCCAAAAAGCCGGCGAGACGGGGAGCGCAAGCGGTGTGCCCGCGGGGAACGCGTCAAATCCGCGAGGATCCACGCGGCACGCCGGGCGAAATCCCGCGCCGGAGAGGAAAAATCCGCCGTGCGCGTCAGGGGATCAGCACGGCCGCGCCGGAGAGACGTCCTGCCCGCAGGTCGTCCAGTGCCGCGTTGGCGTCCGCCAGCGGGTATGCCGTGACGTGCGTGTGTATCGGAATCTCCGCCGCCAGCCGCAGAAACCCCTCGGCATCGGCGCGCGTCAGGTTGGCCACGGATCGCACGATTCGCTCCTGCCACAGCACGCGATACGGGAACGAGGGAATGTCGCTCATGTGGATACCGGCGCAGACGACGGTGCCGCCGGGCTTCACGCGGGACAATGCTTCCGGTACGAGGTGGCCGGCCGGCGCGAAGATGAGCGCGCTGTCCAGCCGCACGGGCGGCGGTTCGTTCGAAGGTCCGGCCCACGCGGCGCCGACCTCGCGCGCGAAACGCATGGCGGCATCGTCGCCCGGAGACACGAAGGCGTACACTGCACGGCCCTGTCGTACCGCAACCTGCGTGATGACGTGCGCGGCAGCGCCGAAGCCGTAAATGCCGATCCGCGCGCCCGGCCCCGCCATTCGATACGCGCGGTAGCCAATCAGCCCGGCGCAGAGCAGCGGCGCGGCGTGCCGGTCGTCATACGCGTCGGGAAGGGCAAAACAGTACCGGGCGTCCGCGATCGTGCGTTCCGCATACCCGCCGTGGATGTCGTATCCGGTGAACCGCGCGCGCGGACACAGGTTCTCCCGCTGCGCCCTGCAGAACTCGCACTCGCCGCACGACCATCCGAGCCACGGTATCCCGACGCGGTCGCCCGGAACGAACGCCTCGACGTTCTCACCCACCGCCTCGACACGCCCGACGATCTCGTGGCCGGGCACGATCGGCAGCGCCGGAACGGGCAGGTCGCCGTCGACGACATGCAGATCCGTTCGGCAGACGCCGCAGGCCAGCACCCGGACCGCCACTGACGACGGACCGGGTGCGTCCGACTCGAGGTCGACGGCTTCGACCCTGCCGAGCCCCCGTTGCCGCAATGCCATGGCACGCATGGATGTCCTCCATCATGCGCCGCCGCACCGCTTCGTGGAAAACGCCCCGGTGTGCGGGGAGAATTCCGCGCGCCCGGCGCCGCTCATCAGCTCGAACAGCCGCGCGCGGTCGCGACGCACAGGCACTGTGCTTGCACATTTGCCGATCACCATGCAGTTGGAGCACGGACCGCGGCGTGCCGGCTTCGCCGATCGCCGGCAAGCCGGGGCGGCGCTCGCTGAACTGCTGAAGCAGTTCGCCGGCAGGAAGGACGTCGACGTGCTGGCCCTCCCCCGCGGCGGCGTCCCCGTCGGCTACGAAGTGGCGCGCGCGTTGGGCGCCCGGCTCGACGTCTTCGTCGTGAGGAAGCTCGGAATGCCGGGTCACTCGGAGCTCGCGATGGGCGCAATCGCGAGCGGTGACGTCCGGGTCATGAATCAGGACGTACTCCAGGCGTATCCGGTCTCCGCCTCGGCCATCGAGGCGGTGACGCGCGCCGAGCGGCTGGAGCTGGATCGCCGCGAGCGCGCCTATCGCGACGGACGGCCGCTCGTGCCGATCGCCGGACGCATCGTCATTCTCGTCGACGACGGTCTGGCGACCGGTTCGACGATGCACGCCGCGGTGCTCGCGGTGCGGCGGCTGCAGCCGGCGCGCGTGGTCGTCGCGGTGCCGGTCGGCGCGAGGCAGACCTGCGACGCGCTGCGCGGGATCGCGGACGAGGTCGTCTGCGCCTCCACTCCGGAGCCGTTCAGAGCGGTCGGCCTGTGGTACGGCGACTTCGCGCAGACGACGGACGAGGAGGTCCGCCAGCTTCTCGCGCGCGCCAGCGCCGGCTCGCCGGCTCCCGCCGGACGGAGCGCGTGATGCGGGACGCCGCGATCGCCGACGTCGTGCGGCGCCACGCGATGCGCGTGGATGTCGAGACCGCGGCGCGGGCGCTGATCGAGGCCGTCGATGCAACGGTCACGCTGGTCCTGATCGGCGAGGCCACGCACGGCACGCACGAGTTCTACCGGATCCGCGCCGATCTCACCCGGGCGCTCGTCCAACAGCGCGGCTTCACGTGCGTCGCCGTCGAGGCGGACTGGCCCGATGCCTACCGCGCGAACCGCTGGGTTCGCCTGACGGGCGAAGACGAGACCGCTGAGCAGGCGCTCGACGACTTCACGCGCTTCCCGCGGTGGATGTGGCGGAATCGTGAAGTGGTGCGGTTCCTCCGCTGGCTCCGCGCCGAAAACGCCGACCGCCCCGGCGACGCGCGCGTCGGCTTCTATGGACTGGATCTGTACAGCCTCCACCGCTCGATGGCGCGCGTCATCGAGTACCTCGAGGCGGTCGACCCGGGCGCGGCGGCGCGCGCGCGGCACGGCTACGCGTGCTTCGATGCGTTCGGCGACGACGTGCAGTCGTACGGGTACGCCGCGACCCTCCGTCTCGGCCCGACGTGCGAGGACGAAGTCGTTCGACAACTGGTGCAGCTGAGGCAGCGGGCGGCAGAGTACGCCGCCCGCGACGGCCGCATCGCCGCCGACGAGTACTTCGCCGCGGAGCAGAACGCGCGCGTCGTCTGCGACGCTGAAGCCTACTACCGGGCGATGTTCCGCGGCGGCGCCGCGGCGTGGAATCTGCGCGACCGCCACATGATGGCCACGCTCGAAGCCCTGTTCGAGCATGCGGCGCGGCAGCAGCGGCCGGCGCGAATCGTCGTCTGGGCGCACAACTCCCATCTCGGCGACGCGCGCGCCACCAGCGTCGCCGCGCGGGGCGAGTTGAACCTGGGCCAGCTCGCCCGCGAACGCCTCGGCGGCGCCTGCTGCTCGATCGGCATGACCACGCACGACGGCGAGGTCACCGCCGCACACGAGTGGGACGATCCTGCCGCGCTCCGTGTCGTGCAGCGTTCGCTGCCGGGAAGCTACGAACGCCTGTTTCACGAGAGCGGCGTCGGTACGTTCGTGCTGCCCCTTGCGCCGCCAGACGTGAGGCACGCCCTCGCCGGCCCGCGGCTCGAACGCGCCATCGGCGTCCTCTACCGCCCCGAGACCGAGCGTCCGAGCCACTACTTCTCCGCGCGGCTGCCCGAGCAGTTCGACGTGGTGGTGCACGTCGATCGCACGCGCGCCCTCGAGCCTCTCGAGAAGTGGGCGCGGCACGAGGTGGACCTGCCGGAAACCTACCCGACGGGAGTTTGACATGCGCGAGCCAACGGCCATCCGAACGACGCCGGTGCAGCTTCGGGCCGGAGCGGTGCTGATCGACGGCGACCTGACGATGCCCGAACGGGCCCTCGGGCTGGTCGTCTTCGCACACGGCAGCGGCAGCAGCCGATTCAGCTCGCGCAATCGGACCGTTGCACAGACGCTCGAGGATGGAGGGTTCGCGACCCTGCTGCTGGACCTGCTGACCCGCCGGGAGGAGGCGATCGATCTGCAGACGCGCGAGTACCGGTTCGACATCGACCGGCTGGCGCAGCGGGTCGTCGCGGCGATCGATTGGTCCGCGACACAGCCCGCCCTGTCGGCGCTGCCGCTCGCCTGCTTCGGCGCGAGCACGGGAGCCGCGGCCGCGCTGATCGCAGCGGCCGAGCGGCCCAACGCCGTACGCGCGGTGATCTCGCGCGGCGGCAGGCCGGACCTCGCCGGAGACGCCCTGCCGCAGGTTCAGGCGCCGACGCTGCTGATCGTCGGCGGCGCCGACGACGTGGTGATCGATCTCAATCGCCAGGCGATGCGGCGCATGCGGGCGCCGGTGTCGCTCGAGATCGTGCCCGGCGCGACGCACCTGTTCGAAGAGCCGGGCACGCTTCAGGCGGTTTCGCGGCTGGCGCTCGCCTGGTGCCATTGCCATCTGAGGAGCACGCGCTCATGAGCATTCGAGAAGTACCGCCGGACGGCTGGCGCTCGTTCCTCGAGCGGTTCAGCGGCGAGCATCGCGGGTGGCGGGCCACCATTCACGGCGTCGAACGAGGGTTCGCCGTCACACGGGTGCCGTCCGAGGCGATCAAGGCCATCACGCTCGAGCGCCACGGTCCGTACGCGATGATGCGGCTGACCTTCCTCAACGGCGTATCGCTGTGCGCGCCGGGCGCGCGTGCGCTGCGCGTGCAGCAGACCGTCGACGGCGCGGACCGCGCCCTGGAAATCGAATTGAACGACGGAGCGTTCATTCGGGTCGCCTTCCGCGCCGCGGCCCGGCCGGAACAGGTCGACGGGATTGCACCCGCCGAACTGGCTGACGAGGTGTGGGTCCTGCTCTGACGCGTGCTCCGGTCGCGCCGGAGAGGATCGACGTATGAACACGCAGCCTCTTGGCAGCATCCGGTTGACCGAGAAGCAGACGCCGTGGTCCACCATCCGCAAGCGCGGCGACGGCCCCGGGGTGGTGCCGAACATGCGGGACTACGAACGCGCCTGGATGGAGTTCGGGTGGGACGAGGCGCGCCGCCGGCTGGACGGCCTTCCCGGCGGCGCAGGTCTCAACATCGCGCACGAGGCGGTGGATCGCCACACCGCCGCCCTGCACGGCAACCGGCTGGCGCTGCGCTGGATCGGCCGGACCGGCGAGCGCCGCGATTTCTCGTACGACGATCTCCGCGATGCGACCAGCCGTTTTGCCAACGTGCTCAAGCGGCTCGGCGCCGGCGCCGGCGACGTCGTCGCAACGCTGGCCGGCCGCATCCCGCCGCTCTACATCGCAGCGCTCGGCACGCTCAAGAACCGCAGCGTCTACACGCCGCTGTTCTCGGCATTCGGACCGGAGCCGATTGTCTCGCGGATGACGATCGCCCGGGCACGCGTGCTGGTGACCACCGACACGCTGTACCGAAAGAAGGTGGAGCCGGTCCGCAACCGGATGCCCGCGCTCGAGCACGTGCTCCTGGTGCGCGAGTCGACGGCGCCCTTGCCCGCCGCCACGCTCGACTTCCACGCGCTGCTCGCCGGGGCGAGCGGCGACTTCACCATTGCTCCCACCGATCCTCAGGACGTCGCGCTGCTCCACTTCACGAGCGGCACGACCGGCTCGCCGAAAGGCGCGCTGCACGTGCACGACGCGGTCGTCGCCCACCACGAAACCGCGCGTCTCGCGCTCGATTTTCATCCCGGCGATCGCTTCTGGTGCACCGCCGACCCTGGATGGGTCACCGGGACGTCGTACGGCATCATCGCGCCGCTGACGCATGGCCTGACGATGATCGCCGACGAAGCGGAGTTCGATACCGAGCGCTGGTACCGGATCCTCGAGGACGAGCGCGTCACCGTCTGGTACACCGCGCCGACGGCGATCCGCATGCTGCTGAAAGCGGGGACGGCGATCGCGCGGCGGCACGACTTGCGCAGCCTGCGCTTTCTCGGAAGCGTCGGGGAGCCGCTCAACCCGGAAGCGGTCGCCTGGGGCCTCGACGCCTTCGGCCAGCCGTTCCATGACAACTGGTGGCAGACCGAGACCGGCGGCATCATGATCGCGAACTTCGCTGCCATGGACATCCGGCCGGGATCGATGGGGCGTCCGCTGCCGGGCGTCGAAGCGGCCATCGTTCAGCGCAACGACGACGGCACGGTCACCGAGATCGCGGAACCCGACGTCCAGGGGCAGCTGGCGCTGCGTCCGGGCTGGCCCTCGATGTTCCGCGGGTATCTCGGCGACGAGGAGCGGTACCGCGACTGCTTCGCGGGCGGGTTCTATCTCACCGGCGACCTCGCCCAGCGCGACGCCGACGGATACTACTGGTTCGTCGGCCGCGCCGGCGACGTGATCAAGTCGTCGGGGCACCTGATCGGGCCGTTCGAAGTCGAGAGTGCGCTGCTCGAGCACGAGGCGGTGGCAGAGGCGGGGGTGATTGGCAAGCCGGATCCGATCGCGGGCGAAATCGTGAAGGCTTTCGTGTCGCTGAAGCCCGGCTTCACCGGCGACGAGGAGCTGCGCCGCTCGATCCTGGCGTGCGCGCGCATCCGTCTCGGAGCGGTGGTCGCGCCGAAGGAGATCGCCTTCATCTCAAGCGTTCCGAAAACCAGATCCGGCAAGATCATGCGCCGGCTGCTCAAGGCGCGCGAGCTGGGACTTCCCGAAGGGGACACCTCGACGCTGGAGCCGGCGCCATGACCGGCACGCTCGACGCGGTTCGCGCGCAACACCTGCTGCGCGAGATGCTGCGCATCCGGCGCTTCGAGGAGAAGTGCGCGGAACTGTACAGCGCCGGCAAGATCCGCGGCTTCCTGCACCTCTACATCGGCGAGGAGGCGGTCGCCGCGGGCGCGATGCAGGCGCTGGCGGCCGACGACGCCGTCGTCGCCACCTACCGCGAGCACGGCCACGCGCTGGCGCGCGGCATCCCGGCCGAGGCGCTGATGGCCGAGATGTTCGGCAAGCAGGAGGGCTGCAGCCGCGGCCGCGGCGGATCGATGCACGTATTCGACGCGGCGACGCGCTTCTATGGCGGAAACGCGATCGTCGGCGGCGGACTTCCCATCGCCGTCGGCCTCGCCCTGGCGGACGCATACCTTGGCCGGCAGCGGGTGACCGCCTGTTTCTTCGGCGACGGCGCCACCGCGGAAGGCGAGTTTCACGAGTCGATGAACCTTGCGGCCCTGTGGCGGCTGCCGGTCCTGTTCCTCTGCGAGAACAACCTGTACGCCATGGGCACCCGGATCGAACGCGCGCTGTCGCAAACGGACTTGACTGCGAAGGCGCGCACCTATGGAATGCCGGCCGAGTGCGTCGACGGCATGGACGTCCTCGCCGTCGAGCGGGCCGCCCGGCAGGCGGCGGACGCGGTGAGGGGCGGGGGCGGCCCGTTCTTCCTCGAGTGCCGCACCTATCGCTTCCGTGCCCATTCGATGTTCGACGCGGAGCTCTATCGCGACAAGGCGGAGGTCGAGGACTGGAAGAAGCGCGATCCGATTGCGCTGCTGCGGACGACCCTCGAAGCCGCAGCGATCGTCGACGAGGCCGCGGCGGCGCGCCTGGACGGCGAGGTACAGCGCGAGATCGCGCGTGCCGTCGAGTTCGCGGACGCAGGCTCGTGGGAACCCGTCGAGCAGCTGACCCGCGACGTCTACACGCCGGCGGCGGAGAAGGCTCATGGCTTCGCCGCCAGCTGACCGCGTCACGTACCGGGAGGCGGTGCGGGAGGCGATTCGAGAAGCGCTGCTGCGCGACCCGCGCGTCTTCCTGATGGGCGAGGACGTCGGCCGCTACGGCGGGGCGTATGCGGTGAGCAAGGGCCTCCTCGCCGAGTTCGGTCCCGAGCGGATCCGTGATACGCCGCTGTCCGAGTCCACGTTCGTCGGCGCCGGCATCGGCGCCGCGCTCGGCGGCACGCGGCCGATCGTCGAAGTGATGACGGTGAACTTCAGCCTCCTGGCGCTCGACCAGATCGTCAACAACGCGGCGACGATTCGCCACATGTCGGGCGGCGGCTTCAGCGTGCCGCTGGTCATCCGCATGGCCACCGGCGCCGGACGACAGCTCGCGGCCCAGCACGCGCACAGCCTCGAGGGATGGTTCGCGCACGTGCCCGGCCTGCGAATCGTCACGCCCGCCACGATCGAGGACGCGCGCGGCATGCTCTGGACCGCGCTGGAGAATCCCGATCCGGTGCTGATCTTCGAGCACCAGGCGCTCTACAACCTGGAAGGGGAGCTTCCGGCCGGCGCCGGCGCGGTTGACATCGACCGTGCCGCGGTGCGCCGGCCCGGACGCGACGTGACGCTCGTCACCTACGGCGGCACGCTGGTCAAGACGCTGGCGGCGGCGGAGACGCTCGCCGGCGAGAACATCCACGCCGAGGTGATCGACCTGAGGACGCTGCGGCCGCTCGACATGGACACGGTGCTCGCGTCCGTGCGCAAGACGCGGCGCGTCGTCGTCGTGGACGAGGGCTGGCGGAGCGGAAGCCTCGCGGGCGAGATTCTCGCGCGGATTGCCGAATCCGCGTTCTACGATCTCGATGCGCCGGTGAGGCGCGTCTGCTCGGCGGAAGTGCCAATCCCCTACCCCAAGCACCTCGAAGACGCCGCGCTCCCGCAGCCCGCGGCGGTGGTCGAGGCGGTTCGGGCGCTCGTCCCCGCCGGCGCCGCCGCATGATCGAGTTCCGCATGCCGTCGCTCGGCGCCGACATGGAAGCGGGAACGCTCGTCGAATGGGTGAAGAAGCCGGGCGATCCCGTGGCCCGCGGCGACATCATCGCGGTGGTCGACACCGAGAAGGGCGCGATCGAGATCGAGGTTTTCGACGCCGGCGTGATTGAGAGCACGGTGGTGGAACCCGGCGCGAAGGTGCCGGTGGGCACGCTGCTGGCCGTCATCCGCGCGCCAGGAGAAGGCCCGGGCGCGCCGGCGGCTGGCGCCGCGGCGTCGGCGGCGGCCCCGCAGCCGCCGTCAGCCGCCGCCCCGAGCCCCGCCGCAGCGATTGTCACGCGCGCGCGGGTCTCTCCCGCCGCGCGCAAACGCGCCGGCGAGCTCCAGGTGGACGTCGGCGCGATCGAGGCGAGCGGGCCGGACGGATCGATCACCGTCGCCGACGTCGAACGCGCGGCAGCTCGACGGCGGGCGCCGGCCGCGCCGGCCGATCGCGCTACCTCCATGCGGGGCGCGATTGGCGCAGCGATGGCGCGCGCAAAGCGCGAGATCCCGCACCTCTACCTCACGACCACGGTGGATCTGTCCCGTTCGCTCGCCTGGCTGACCGCGGAGAACCAGCGACGGGCGGTCGCGGATCGGCTGCTGCCCGTCGTACTGTTCATCAAGGCGGCCGCGCGGGCATGCGTCGAGGTCCCCGCCGTGAACGGCTTCTGGACGGAGAGCGGATTCACCGCCGGCGCCGGCGTGCACATCGGCTGCGCCATCGCGCTTCGCGGGGGCGGTCTCGTCGCGCCGGCGTTGCACGATGTCGACCGGAAGCCGCTCGACGTGCTGGCGCGCGAGCTCGCCGACCTGGTCAAGCGGGCGCGAGCCGGCGGGCTGCGCAGCTCGGAGATGAGCGACGCGACGATCACGGTGACGAACCTCGGCGATCTCGGCGTCGAGTCGGCCTACGCGATCATCCATCCGCCGCAGGTGGCGATCCTCGCCGTCGGCCGCGTCGTCGAACGGCCGTGGGTGGCAGAGGGACGCATCGAGCCCCGGTCCGTCGTGTCGATGAGCGTGTCGGCGGATCATCGCGCGACCGACGGCCGCGAGGCGGGTCTGTTCCTGGCCGCAATCGACCGGGCGCTGCAGGCGCCGGAGTCGTTGTGACGCGCGAGGCGATTCGGGACGCGGTCGTGAAGGCGCTCACCAGCGTCGCCCCGGAGATCGATCCGTCGTCACTGACGCCGGACGGCGAGTTCCGCCAGCAGGTCGATCTCGACTCGATGGACTTCCTGAACTTCGTCATCGCGCTGCACGCGAGTCTCGGCGTCGACGTGCCGGAGGCGGACTATCCCAAGCTCGCCTCGATGAATGCGACCGTGAACTATCTGGCCGCGCGCGTGGGGAGCGGCTGATCCGGTCCGACGGCCGCAGCGCATCCGGCGAGTGCCGCGCATCGAGAACGGACTGACGCAGTCGAATCGTCACTGCGCCAGTCCGCCGCGATCAGATCAGGACATCCGTCAGCCGAGCAGGCCTGCGAGCACCCTGCTGATCTGCCAGAGCAGCGTTTGAACGGCAGTGGGCGCCGGTCGTGGACCGCCCAGCACGTCCGAGAGGCTGCACAGCAGATCGCCGAGCAGGCCGCCGCCGGGGATCGCGGTGATCGTCACCGTGACCGGCCCGTTGTTGCAGTTGTCGAGGATGACTTCGAGGCCCAGCAGATTGAGCTGCACCGGACCCAGCGAGAGATCCAGCACGGTGCACGACGCCGCAATCGCTCCGGTCGGCTCGGATCCGACGGAGTTCGCCGTGACCGCGTCGAGGGCGCCGTTCAGCAGCGAGGTAATCCCGTTGAGGAAACGCGGCAGATTGCCCTGAGCCTCCAGAAGCGCCAGGATGTCGTTCAGCGGTACGCCTTGCTGCAGCAGGTTGGCGACCGAGCACAGTAAGTCCCCGAGCAGACCGCCGCCGTCATACGCGGTGACTTCGAGACAGATCGGACTCGTCTGCACACGAAGTCCGAGCAGGTTCAGATCGATCGGGCCAAGGCTGAGGTCGAGGATCGGACACGCCTGGCCGGCCGGCGCGGCCTGGCTCGCCAGATTGACGACGGAAGTGAAAGGGTTGGTCCCGACGAGACCCTCGGCAATCAACTGCCCATTCTGGACGGTGACGCGACTGATATCGATCTGGACGACGTTGAAGTTCTGCGGTACGCGTTGAGACCGCTGGGCAAACGCGTCGGTGCTGCTCAACAGGAGTGAAGCGAGCACCGCACACGCACTTAGAGCATTCTTGAGACTAATCCGGCCCGTGGGGGTCATCTGGTTCTCCTCGGGCGCAAGGCACAGCTCCGGTCGGCTGTTCCGCGCCCACAGCAGGGTGCGGTCTACTCGGAGCAAGAACGCAGACGTGGAGCGTTCCGGGGCGTCGGACGTGATCAGTTCTTCTTCGGCAGGAACCACTCGCGCGGCAATGCCTGGTCCGGCACGGGCCGGAGCGGCGGCGGGGCCGGCTCGCTCCACTCGTGCCCGCACTGGCCGCAGCGGAACGTTTCGACTTCCGGACTCTGCGGGATGACGCGCCGTCCGCTGGACGATGCACACGCCGGGCAGACGGGCGGAAAGACCAGCATCGCGCTACGTGGCGGCGGGGCCGCGGCCTCCCGCCGCAATGCAGGACTTCACCACATCGACCAGTTTATCCGGTGAGACGGGTTTTCGCAGCACGCACGCCGCATCGATGTCGTCATGCGAGCCGGGCATTCCAGTCACGATGATCACCGGTACGTGCCGCGTGTGCGCATGCGCGGCGATTTCCTGGCGCACGCTCATGCCGCTCAGGCGCGGCAGGCCGAGATCCAGGATCACGGCGTCGGGCGTCTGGGCGTCGATGACGTGGAGGGCGTCGAGGCCATCGCCGGCCTCGAGCACGTCGAAGCCGGCGAGCGCCAGGACCGCGCGGAACATGCGGCGCAAATCGGCATCGTCTTCGACGATGAGAACGGTCTTCACTGCGGACAGAGTATTGCACGATTCGTGACGTCCTTAACTCGACCGTAGGGAGACGCGCGTCACTCGACGTCACGCAGCTGCGATTGCTCTTCCATGACGGTGTCCTTCGGCAGCGTGTCCTCCGGCGGGTGTCCGGACTGGCGCACCATCTCGATCAGCGCCAGGGTCATGGCGACGACGACGGGTCCGAGAATCAGGCCGAGGACGCCGAACACCTGCAGGCCGCCGAGCACGGCGAAGAAGATGAGCAGCTCGTGGAGCGACGCGCGGCGGCCGACCAGCCGCGGGGAGAGAATGTTGTCGATCCCGCCGATGACCAGCACTCCCCAGACGACGAGCACCACGGCCTGGGTGATCGCGCCGGTGAGCGCGAGATAGAGCGCCGCCGGCACCCACACGAGGAACGCCCCGGCCATCGGGATCATCGACAGGAAGAACATCACCACGCCCCACAGCAGCGGCGACGGCAGGCCGAGCACCCAGAAGATGAACGTCCCCAGCGTGCCCTGGATGGCGGCGATCGCCAGGACGCCGTAGACGGTCGCGCCGATCACCTCCTTGGTGCGGGTGATGATGTCCTGCCACTGCACCCGCTCGAGCGGCACCGTCTCGTAGGTCGCCTGCCGGATGCGCTCGCCGTCGCGGAAGAAGTAGAAGAGCGTGAAGATGACCAGCAGGGTCTGCGTGACGGCGCCGACGGCGCCGCCGACGACCATGAGCGTGCTCGCCGCGAGCGTGGTGCCCCAGGTCTGCATCCGCTCGGCCAGGAACTTCCGCGCCAGCTCCCGATCGAGCTGGATGTCGACGTACTGGCCGGCCCAGTCGATCAGGCGGGTCACGACCGCCGGCACCGGGATGTTCCAGCTGTGGTCCGGCGCCTGGAACGACTGCGCCACCTGCGTCAGCTCCCGCACGACGGCGACGGTGATGAAGGTCACGGGCAGCAGGATGAAGAGGACGACGAGCAGGGTGGAGAGCGCCGCCGCGAGGGTGGGCCGCCGTGTCTGGGCGCGGATGCGCCAGTGCATCGGGTAGAAGACGACGGCCAGCACCGCGGCCCACATCAGCACGTTCAGGAACGGCTGGAACATCAGCCAGCAGACGTAGAGCGCGATCAGCAGCCCGGCGATCAGGGCGACGAAGCCCGACATAGGCGTCAAGGGTAGCCTGCGGCGGGCGGATTTGACATCAGCCCGTCTATTCTGATATTTCTGTTGTAACAGAAATGACTGACACATCGAAACACGGGGGCCTCACCCCCATTCAGCAGCGGTTCATCCTCCACTGGGGGGAGATGGGCGCCCGCTGGGGCATCAACCGCACCGTCGCCCAGGTGCATGCCCTGCTGTTTCTCTCCCCCCGTCCGCTCCATGCCGAGGACATCGCCACCACGCTCGGCGTCGCCCGGTCGAACGTCAGCACCAGCCTGCGCGAGCTGCAGGGCTGGGGAATCGTCCGCGTCACGCACCTGCTCGGCGACCGGCGCGATCACTTCGAGAGCCTCAAGGACGTCTGGGAGATGTTCCGCATCATCGTCGACGAGCGGAAGAAGCGCGAGACCGATCCGGTCCTCGCGATGCTGCGGGAGGCGGCGGGCGAGGCGAAGAAGCCCGGCGCCGCCGACGCCTACACGCGCGAGCGGCTCGGCGACATGCTCCAGTTCTTCGAGCAGATGACGAGCTGGGTCGAGCAGACGCGCAAGCTGCCCACCGCCGCGCTCGTCCGGATGGTCAAGGCCGGCGACAAGATCGCCAGGATGTTCGGATGATGGCCGCCGCCGTCGCCGCAGTGTGGCTGATACACGGCCTCTACAACAAGCTGCTCGGCGGATCGCCGCGCCACCTGGCGATCGTGCAGTCCGTTCCGGGGCTCGACGGCGAGACCGGCCGCGGCGTCCTGCTCCTCGTCGGCCTCTGCGAGGTGGCGATCGCAGGGTGGATTCTGTCGAAGCGCGCCCCGCGCACCTGCGCCGCCGCGCAGACAGGGCTGCTCCTCTCGATGAACGCGCTCGAACTGACCTACGCCCGCGACCTCCTGATCTGGCCGGCTGGCCTCCTGCCGATCAACGCGCTGTTTCTCGCCGCGGCGTGGACGGCGGCCGGCTGGCGCGGGCCGCGGCGGCTGCGGGCGAGGCTCGCCCGGCATCCGCTCCCGATCGACGCCCATTTCCGCGAGTGCCTGTCGCTGACCTACGCGCTGCCCGCCGAGGTGCTGCGGCCGCTGCTGCCGCCCGGTCTCGAGCTCGAAACGGTGAACGGCTCCGGCTTTCTCGCCGTGGCGCTCGTGCAGGCCGAAGCGCTGCGCCCCTCTCCGCTGCCCGCCGCGGCGGGCCAGGACTTCTTCCTCGCCGGCTATCGCGTGTTCGCGCGCTTCCGCACCAGGAGCGGACGGTCGCTGCGCGGCCTGCGCATTCTGCGCAGCGACACCGATCGCCGGCCGATGGTGGTCGCCGGCAACCTGCTGACCCACTACAAGTACCACCGCTGCACGGCGGCGCTGCGCCGCCGTGGCGATGCGCTCGACATCGAGGTCCGCACTCCCGACGGCCGCGGCGACCTGCGGATCACCGCGCATCCCTCGCAACACCGGCTGCCCCCCGGATCGCCGTTCGCGTCGACGCGCGAGGCCGGGCGCTTTGCCGGACCGCTGCCGTTCACGTTCGACTACGAGCCCGACACGCACGCGATCGTCGCGGTCCAGGCGTCGCGGACCAGCTGGCGCCCCGCGGCGATTGCCGTCGACGTCGAACGCCTGGCCTTCTTCGATCAGGCGCCGTTCCGGGGCTGCACGCCGCGGCTGGCCGCCGCCTTCCACGTCGCCGACGTCGACTATCACTGGCATCGGGGAGTACGCCATGCGCTTTGAACAGATCGTCCGCTTCAACTGGCCGTACTACGCCGCAGCCGGCGGCGGCGTCGCCGCGGCGCTCGTCGCCGCGCCGCGGGCGCCGTTCGCGTGGATGCGCTACGCCATCATCGGCGGCGCGGCGATCGTGGCGGCGTGGCTGATCGCGTCGCTGGTCGTCTCGTGGATCGTCTACGACCGCTCGCGCCTGATGGACTGGGACTGGGTGCTGCAGGCGCTCGGCTTCACGCCGTCGGCCTGGATCAACCTGCACGCCGGCCACGATCCCGCCAGCCCGGCGCTGCAGCGGATCTTCCCGGGCGCCCGCGGCCGCGTGTTCGACATCTACGACCCGCGGGAGATGCCGGAGTCGTCGATCGCGATCGCGCGCAGGCTGGCCGATCGCGCGGTGCCGGCCGAACCGGCCGACTACCGGCACCTGCCGCTGACCAAAGGAACGATCGACGCCGCGATGCTGCTGCTGTCAGCGCACGAGTTGAGGAGCGACGCCGCGCGGAGCGCGCTCTTCGCCGAACTGCGCCGCGTCCTCGGCCCCGGCGGCCGCGTCGTCGTGGCGGAGCACCTGCGCGACTGGGCGAACTTCCTCGCCTTCGGTCCGGGATGTCTCCACTTCCACTCGCGGCGGACGTGGCTGCGCTGCTTCTCGCGGCACCGCTTCGACGTGCACCGCGAGTTCTCGATCACGCCGTTCGTCCGGATCTTCGTCCTCAGGAGACTGACATGACGCCCGATCCCATGCTGGTCTTTCACCTCCGCACCGTCGGGGTGCTGATGGCGCTGCTCGCGGCGGTGAACCTGTTCGTGCCCGGCCGCTTCAACTGGCGCGAGGAGCTGGCGCGCGTCTCGCTGCTCAACCGCCAGATCTTTCAGGCGCACACGGTGTTCATCGTCCTGGTCATCGCGCTGATGTCGGCGCTGCTCCTGTTCTGCGCGGAAGCGCTGCTCGAGCCGACGCGCCTGAGCCGCGCCGTGCTGCTCGGCCTGACCGTCTTCTGGGGGCTGCGGATGTTGATGCAGTGGTTCTTCTACTCGCCGGAGGTCTGGCGCGGGAATCGCCTGCACACCGTCCTGCACGGCGTGTTTTCCCTCGGCTGGATCTATGTGACGGCAGTCTGCGGCATGGCCCTGCGCGCGATTTCGTAACGACGGATCTGACGGCCCGATCACATTACGGTATGTCCCGAGAAAGCGCTTGACTCGGGCAACCGGCCCGCGCGCACACTAGGAGCACACCCCCGGCGACCTCGACTCCCGTGAGAGGCTCGCATGACTGGCTCGCGCGCATCGGCGTGCTCGTCGACGCTGCTGGTATTCCTGCTCGGCACGGCAACGATCGCGGCGCAACCACCGGCGCCGGCGCAGGTGCCGCGCGCGCGCGTGCTGGTCGAACTGCGCACGCCCGACCCGTATCAGCCCGAAGCGCGGCTGGGCAGCGCCACCGCGGTTGCGGCGCAGCGGCGCGCGATCGAGGCAGCCGCCGATCGGCTGCTGACACGGCTCGCCGGCGCCGGCCATCGCGTCGTGCGGCGCTACCAGACCGTGCCGTTCCTCGCGCTGGAAGTGACACCCGGCGGCCGGACCGCGCTCCAGCGCGCCGCCGAAGTGGTCCGGGTGCTCGACGACGAGATCGTCCGGCCCGTGCTGGCGCAGAGCGTGCCGCTCGTCCAAGGGGACCAGGCGTGGGCCGCCGGGTACGACGGCAGCGGCACGACGATCGCGGTCCTCGATACCGGCGTCGACGCGCAGCATCCCTTCCTGGGCGGGCGCGTCGTCGCCGAAGCCTGCTTCTCGAGCACCGTGCCCGGCGTGAGCCAGACGACATGTCCCAACGGGGGCGAGGTGCAGGTCGGACCGGGCGCCGCGGCGCCGTGCTCGCTGGCGGACTGCCTCCACGGCACGCACGTCGCCGGCATCGCCGCCGGCAGCGGCTCGAGCGCAGGCGTGCCCTACTCCGGGGTCGCGCGCAATGCCCGCGTCATGGCCATCCAGGTCTTTTCCGTGGTCACCAGCGCCACCAGCTGCGGCGGCGCCGCTCCGTGCGCCGGCGCCTTCTCGTCCGACATCATCGCGGGCCTCGAGTACGTCTACAGCGCGCCGGCCGCGCTGAACGTCGCGGCCGTGAACATGAGCCTCGGCAGCACCACCTACGCCTCGTTCTGCGACGATCAACCGTACAAGCCGGCGATCGACAACCTGCGCGCGATCGGGATCGCGAGCGTCGTCGCGTCCGGCAACAGCTTCGCCGGCAACGCGATCTCCTCGCCGGCGTGCATTTCGTCGGCGATCAGCGTCGGCGCGACCACCAAGACCGACGAGGTCGCGTTCTTCTCGAACGTCGCGCCGTTCATTTCGCTCTTCGCCCCCGGCGAAGCGATTCGATCCTCGGTTCCCGGAGCCGGCTTCAGCGAGCTGAGCGGCACGTCGATGGCGGCGCCGCACGTCGCCGGCGCGTGGGCGATCGTCCGGCAGGCGGCGCCCGGCAGGAGCGTCAGCGCGGTGCTCTCGGCGCTGCGATCGACCGGACGGCCGATCACCGATTCACGATGGTGGAGCGTCGGCAGCACCGCGCCGCGAATCAACATCCTCGAGGCGCTCGCGACCCTGGTGCCGATCACCAACCCGGTGCCCGTCATCTCCTCGTTCTCTCCGGCGCGGCTGCGTGCCGGGATCTCGCCGGTCACCCTCACCGTGAACGGCGCCAGCTTCAACGCGTTCTCGGTGGTGTTGTGGAACGGGTCGCCCAGACCGACGACGGTGGTGAGCACGACGCAGTTGACGGCGCTGATTTCGCCGTCCGATCTCACCGCCGCGGCGTCGGCGCAGGTTGCAGTCAGGACGCCGTCGCCGGGAGGCGGCACGACCGCGTCCCTCACCGTTCCGATCGATCCACCGCCATCTCTGGTCCCGAATCGGCTGGCGGTCGCGCCCGGCGCCCAGGTGACCGTGACGCTGGCGAACGGATACGGCGGGTCGGGCGACTGGCTGTCGTTCGCCCCGGCCACGGCGGCCAACTCGAGTTATCAGACGTTCACATATGTCGGCGCCGGCGTCACCACGCGCACCTGGACGGTCACCGCGCCGGCGACGCTCGGCACCTACGAGTTCCGGCTGTTCCTCGACAACAGCTACACCCGCGTTGCGACCAGCGCCCCGGTGGTCGTCGACGTGGGGCAGAACCCGCAGCCATCGATCGCGTCGCTCAGTCCCGCGAGCGTGGCGGCGACGAGTCCCGCCTTCACGCTGACGGTGAACGGCGCGGATTTCGTCACCGGCAGCGTCGTCCTCTGGAACGGAACGCCGCGGCCGACGACGTTCGTGAGCGCCACCCAGGTGCGCGCCGCCATCGACGCCGCGGACGTCGCCGTGGTGGGCCAGTCGTCGGTGGCCGTCTCCAGTCCTGCGCCGGGCGGCGGCGTGTCGAACGCGCTCCCGTTCTCGGCGACGCCGCCGGCGGTGTTGACCGTGAGCGCGACGACGGTGGCGCCGGGGTCGAGCGTGACGGTGACGCTGACGAACGCGCCGGGCGGCGCCTACGACTGGCTCGCGCTGGCGCCGACCTCGGCGGCGAACAGCAGCTACGTGACGTTCACGTATGTCGGCGCCGGCGTCACGTCGCGCACGTGGACGGTGTCGATGCCGGCGACGGCCGGCACGTACGAGTTCCGCCTGTTCCTGAACAACGGGTATACGCGGGCGGGAACCAGTCCCCCGGTCACCGTGTCGGCGGCGGTGAACCCGGCGCCGGCGGCAACGTCCCTGAGTCCCGCGCGCGCGAGCGCGGGCTCCGCCGGCTTCACCCTCACGGTCAACGGCACGAACTTCGTCGCCGCATCCGAGGTGCGGTGGAACGGCGCGCCGCGCGCGACGACGTTCGTCAGCGCGACGCAGCTGCGGGCGTCGATCCCGGCGGCGGACATCGCGGTTCCGTCCACCGCGCAGGTGACGGTGTTCTCGCCTGCGCCGGGCGGCGGCACGTCGGCGCCGCTCGCCTTCACGATCGCCCCCCCGCCGACGCTGACGGTGAGCGCGACCACGGTCGCGCGCGGGACGCCGGTTACGGTGACGCTGACGGACGGACTGGGCGGGCTGTATGACTGGCTGTCGTTCGCGCCGGTAACCGCCGCGAATTCCAGCTTCGTCACGTTCGTCTACGTCGGCGGCGGCATCACCTCGCGGACGTGGACCGTGACCGCACCGTCCACGCCGGGGACCTACGAGTTCCGCCTGTTCCTGAACAACGGCTACACGCGCGCGGCGACGAGCGTGCCGGTGATCGTGCAGTAACAGCTCGCCCGACGGGCCGGCGCGGGGGATCCGCCGGATTCGTAATCCGATTGCAGATCTGTCGGACCGGGCCCGGCAGATCTCTGCAAGTACCTGACAACGCGGCGTTACCGTCTGGCGTGGATCTTGTGAACGTGGCCGCCGCGACATGGAATCCACCGTTGCCCAGGTGATCGCCGTCCCCGCGGCGGCCACGCGCCGCCGCTCGCGGGCGCTCGTGGCGGTCTTCAGCACCACGATCTTCCTCAGCGCCTTCCTGATGTTCATCGTCGAACCGATGATCGCGAGGATGGTGCTGCCGCTGCTCGGCGGCGCGGCGGCGGTGTGGACGACGTGCCTGGTGTTCTTCCAGGCGGTGCTGCTCTGCGGCTATGGCTACGCGCACGGCGCGACCACGCTGCTCGGCCCGCGCCGGCATGCGGTGCTGCACATCGGCGTCGTCCTGCTGCCGCTGCTCTTCCTCCCGGTGGGTCTCGGGGCCAGCACGCCGCCGGCGACCGACAACCCGGCGGGCTGGCTGCTGCTGACGCTCCTCACGTCGATCGGGCTGCCGTTCTTCGCGCTGTCGACCAGCGCCGCGGTACTGCAGAAGTGGTACTCGGTCACGGACGATCACCGATCGAGCGATCCGTATTTTCTCTACGCCGCCAGCAACCTCGGGAGCTTCGCGGCGCTGATCGCCTATCCGCTGCTGGTGGAACGAACGCTGCGGCTCCAGCAGCAGGCGCAGCTGTGGACGGTGGGGTACGCGATGCTCGCGCTGCTGACGATCGCCTGCGCCCTCCCGGTGTGGCGCCGCGGCAGCCACGCCGCGGCGGCCGTCGCCGCGAGCGCAGCCCGGGCGGCCGAGCCGATCGCGTGGAGCCGCCGCGCGCGCTGGACGGTCCTGGCGTTCGTGCCGTCGAGCCTGCTGCTCGCGGTCACCAGCTACATGTCCACCGACGTCGCGTCGGTGCCGCTGCTGTGGATGGTGCCGCTCTGCGTCTATCTCGGCACCTTCATCGTGGCGTTCAGTCCCGGTGCGGCGCGCGCCCGGGCCCTGGGCTCGCGGTTCATGCCGCTCTCCGTCATCGCGCTGGCGCTGCTCCTCGTCGCGCAGATGAGCCGTCCGATCGCGCTGGTGATCCCGCTGCACCTGATCGTGTTCGGCATCATTGCGCTCGCGTGCCACGGTGAGCTGGCGGACGACCGGCCGAACCCGTCGCGGCTGACGGAGTTCTATTTCTGGATCTCGCTCGGCGGCATGCTCGGCGGCCTGTTCAACGCGCTGCTCGCCCCCGTGCTCTTCACCGGTATTGTCGAATACCCGCTGGTGCTGGTGGTGGCGTGCCTGGTGCGGCGCGCGCCGGCGCCGCCGAAGGCGTCGTGGATGGCGGACGCCGCGTGGATCGCCGCCGTCGGCGCGCTGGCGGTGGGCTCGGTATGGCTGAACGGGCTGTTCGGATCGATGTCGCGCTTCCTGATCATCGGCGCGTCGATCCCTGCGCTGCTCGCGTTCGGGCAGCAGCGCCGTCCCCTGCGCTTCGCCGGCTGCGTCGCCGTGCTGCTGTTGTCGGGCGCGCTGGTGCAGAGCCGGTTCGGGCGCGCCGTCTACGCCGATCGCACGTTCTTCGGCGTCTACCGCGTGCGCGTCGACGAGAAGCTCAATTACCGGTTCATGTTCCACGGGCCGACCCTTCACGGGATGCAGAGCATGGATCCGGCGCGCCGCCGGGTCTCGCTCAGCTACTTCCACAAGAGCGGCCCGATCGGTCAGGTGTTCGACGCAGTGCCCAATGCGGCCGCCGCGAGCGAGGTGGCGGTGGTCGGCCTCGGCGTGGGCTCGCTGGCGAGCTATGCAGGGCCGTCGCAGCGCTGGACCATCTACGAGATCGATCCGGCGGTCGAAGACGTCGCGCGGAACCCGGCGTTCTTCACCTATCTCGAGGACTGCGGCGCGCGGTGCACCGTGGTGATCGGCGACGCGCGCGTGTCACTGGGCCGCGCCAGACCCGGACAGTTCGGGGTGCTGATCCTGGACGCGTTCAGCTCGGACGCGATCCCGATGCACCTGCTCACGCGTGAGGCGCTGTCGCTCTACCTGTCGCGGCTGGCGCCGAACGGCATCATCGCGCTGCACATCTCGAATCTCCACCTGTCCCTGAGCCCGGTGCTCGGACGGCTGGCGGCGGATCAGGGGCTCGCGGTGCTGCGCCAGAGCGAGCCCGCGACGGCCGGGTCGCTGGCCGAGGGCAAGTTCCCCTCGGAGTGGATGGTGATCGCGCGCAGTCCGGCGGATCTCGGTTCGCTGGTCAACGACCCGCGGTGGCAGCCGCCGGTCGTCCGCGCCGGGACGCCGCTCTGGACGGACGACTTCTCCAACATTCTCAGCGTGCTGCGGTAGCCGGACTGGCCGGCGATCAGGACGTCACGGCGTCATCGTCCAGAACTCGCCGGTGAGCCCGACGGACGCGAACGCGTCGGTGGCGTCCTGCGGCGTGCGGCGGCGCCAGTCCGGGTGCATTCGATCCGCGTACCACGCCCGGGCGAGCGCCCAGGTCTGCTCCAGCGTGAGAACCGCGCCGCGCGGCAGCCGCCGTTTCACCAGCCAGGCGTCGAGGTGCTCTTCGGAACTGAAGAGCAGAATCGTCGCTCACGTGTAGCCGACGTCGTCCCACCAGCGCCACGGCGGCAGCGCAAAATGGACGACGCCGCGCGTTTCCGTCACCGCGCCGTTCGCAATCTTGCGCTCGAGCACGCCGCCGCAGTCCGGGCAGGTGGTGAAGATGCGCGCGTCGATGCCGAGCATTGCCGGCACGCCGAACGCGTCCCAGGCGCAATTGGCGTAGTAGGCGCGGCCGCCGGCGATGACCGTGAACGCCGTCTGCATGTTCGAGAACGGCATCGCCATCCACACGGTGTGCGATCCGGGGCGGAGGACGAGGACCTTCGCGTCGGCCAGCTCGCGATACGCGGCGGTGATCTCCGCCTCGGGGCGCGCCAGCGCGGCCGCGGTATCCGCCGTCGACGGCGCGGCGGAGGTCTCGATCAGCTGGTTGTAGATATAGAGGCGGACGTCCCGGATCAGGGCGGTCATGGGCCGGCCGGAATTCTAGCAAAGGCTGAGCTTGCGTTCGGGCCGGTCCGCCGCCAAGACTGGAGGGGACCTGGAGCGCCTATGCCCGGCATGACCGCCTGCCCGTTCTGCCAGTCGAACCGGATCCGCGCGCGGCTTCCGATCCATGGCCTCCACGAATACGAGTGCGAGGCGTGCGAGCGCAGCTGGCTCGTCGCCCGTCCGAAGCGGCAGGCGAAGATCGTCGATTTCCCGCGCCCGGTCGCGCGACCGCGCAAGCGCGCCGGCGACGGCGGTCCGCGCTAGCGGATCGTGTGCAGCTCGTCGAACCCTTCGGCGAGCGACGGCGCCACCAGGCGCTTGGCGCTGGCGAAGATCGCCACCTTCGGCACTTTCGCACGCCCCTCCCTCCGCTCGTTGCGCGCGACGGCATCGCGCGGCGTCACCTCGAGGTAATAGCCGATGACGCGCGCGCCGTACTCGCGGGCGATGGCGATGATCGCCGCGCGATCGGCAGGCGTCACGTTCGTGTTGTCCACGAGCGCCGGGCGGCCGGCGGAGAACGCCGCGCGGAGCGCCGCATCCTGGCGCGCCTGCTTGTCACGCGCGCCCGGCGGAAAGGCGTCCTTGCTGATGTAGACGTGCCCGGGAAATCGCGCGCGCGCGAAGGTCGACTTGCCGGCGCCGGGGAGCCCGACGAGGATGACGCATTCCGTCGCGCCCGCCGGCGGGTCCGGACTAGTGGTCACCGCCGAGGCGATACCGGCCGAGCCGCGTCAGCAGCGTGGCCTTGAGATCCGCCTCGGACATGGCCGCGGTGAGATCGACGTCGGCGTCGGCCACCGCGTCGAGCAGCGCGCGGATCAATTGCGCGCGGCTGATCGCCGCGCCGCTCTGCGCGCGGATGTTCGCCGCCAGCCGATCGAGGAACACGATCTGCCGGTTGAAGAGGACCACCGTGACCTTCGTCCAGGCTTCTTCGTGCACTGGAGGGCGTCCGGGCCGGCGTCCGTGCGCTGGACGCGCGCTGGGACGCGTCGGCGTGAAAATATCCTGACTGCTCTTCCCGCCGTTTCCCTTGCGCGCACGCACCATGGTTCCCCCGGATTCCGCCCGCCCGGTCCGGCATTGCTGCCGCCCTTAAATCCCGTAACGAGATGCTGCTGGGTCGGCCCGTATTCAACACGAAAAACGGCACTTACTTCAAGCTCAACTTTACGGGCAAGAGCAATGCGGTAATTATTCCGCCCCTAATGGCACGGCGGCGCGGCGCGTCACCCCCGCACCGGCGCCGGGAGCCGCTGCAGCAGCTCGCCGGCCAGCCGCCGGAACGCATCGGCGGCGGCGGATTTGGGGGCGGCCTCGAAGATCGTCTGACGCCGGGCCGGGGCATCGTTCAGCGCCGCCGCCCACGGCAGCTCGGTGTGGAACACGCGATCGCGGAATTCGGCGCGAAGCCGCTCCGCCAGCTCGCGGCTCGGCTTCCGCTGCGTGTCGATCCCGTTCACGATGAATCCGAGCACGCGCGCCCTGGCGCCCATGCGCGCGCGCACCCGCTCGATCGAGCCGAGCAGCAGCTCGAGCGCATCCAGCGCCAGCGCCTCCGCCGACACCGGCACCACGATCGTCTCCGCGGCGAAGATCGCGTTGATTGCCAGCAGCGAAAAGCCGGGCGGGCAATCGAGCACGACGAGGTCGTAGTCGCCGTCGAGCGCCGCCAGCGCGCGGCGCAGCGCCAGTTCGCGGCCGCGGACGTTGCACAGCGACACGTCGACATTGGCCAGCTCGATCGACCCTGGCAGAAGATCGAGGTTGGCGGTGCTGGTGTGACGGATCGCCTTGGGGATGGGATACTTGTCCAGCAGGCACGAGGCAACCGACGGCGTCAGATGCCGGCGCGGCACGCCGAGCCACAGCGAGGACGAGGCCTGGCTGTCGAGATCGACGAGCAGCACGCGGCGGCGTGCGGTGGCGAGCGCGGCGGCGAGGTTGACGGCGATCGTGGACTTTCCGACGCCTCCCTTGCTGTTCAGAACGGCGATGACCACGGGAGATCTTTCCGGCATTCTATCCACAAATGCCAGGTGCCGCGCGCGCGTGCCACGCGGGCGGTTGTGCAATGCGGGCGCCAGCCACGTCCCCGCGAGGCGCGGATTTGGTTACGTTTGAACACCTGACTGAACAGGCTGCGGGCAGTCGCGAATCGCGACAGGGGAATTGCGGTGCATGGGTCTCTTCGGCTGGCTGCGAGGCAACTCCGGGAATGGCGATCGGCGGGCGTGGCGTGACGAGTGGGCGCGGGCGGTCGCCTCTCTCGACGCCGGCGCGCTCGCGCCGCTGGCGGCGGCGCTCCGCCGTCAGCCGCCAATCGCAGAGGACGTCGAGATGGAAGAGGAGATGCTCGACGGGCTGCGCCAGCTGCTCGACGTCGAGCGCGACCTGAGCGCCGCGCGCCTGCCCATCGTCGACACCACACACCGCGTCGTCGGCGCCGATCGCTGTCACTTCAGCGCGCCGGTCTCATTGCCCGACGATCCGGCGCAGCCCACGGGGCGGCTGCTGCTGACGTCGGCGCGGGCGGTGTTCGCCGGCGGGGCGCGGACGCCGGCGCTGCCCTGGCACGGCGTGCGGGAGGTCGTGCAGACCGGGCGCGACGTGATCATCGTCACGTCGCGCGGCGACGGCGACGGCCAGCGGTTCCGCTGCAACTCGTACGCGGAGGCGCTCTGCGGCGCGGCGATCGCGCGCTTCCTCGTACGGCAGGCGCGAGGGGCACGGCTATAATCCGCTGATGTCCGTCCGGCTCGGTCTCGAACGTCTGCTCGAGGGCCCCGATCGCACGCTGATCGAGGGCCGGCGCATCGGCCTCGTCTGCAATCCCGCGTCGGTGGATCGCGCGCTGGTGCACGCGGCGGATCGTCTGGTCTCCGGCGGCTGCACGCTGACGGCGCTCTTCGGGCCGCAGCACGGCATCCGCTCCGACCTGCAGGAGAACATGATCGAGACGCCGCACGCGCGGGACGTGAAGCGGCGGATCCCGGTGCACTCGCTCTACAGCGAGACCCGCGAGCCCACCGCCGCCATGCTCGCCGACGTGGACGTGCTGGTGATCGATCTGCAGGACGTGGGCACGCGGATCTACACCTACATCTACACGATGGCGAACTGCCTGCGCGCGGCGAGGACGCACGGGGTCCGTGTGGTCGTGTGCGACCGGCCGAACCCGATCGACGGCGAGACCATCGAAGGGGCGACGCTCGATCCCGCCTACGTGTCGTTCGTCGGACAGTTCCCTGTTCCGATGCGCCACGGCCTCACCATCGGCGAGGCGGCGCGCCTGTTCAACCAGCACTTCGCGCTGAACGCGGCGCTGGACGTCGTCCCGATGGAGGGCTGGCGGCGCTCGATGTACTTCGACGAGACCGGCGTGCCCTGGGTGCTGCCCTCGCCGAACATCCCGACCCTCGAGACGGCGGTCGTCTACCCGGGAGCGGTCCTGCTCGAGGGAACGCTGCTGTCGGAGGGGCGCGGCACGAACCGCCCGTTCGAGTTCGCCGGCGCGCCGTGGATCGACGGCGAGCGGTTCGCGGCGGCGATGAACGCGCGCGGCATCCCCGGGGCTCGCTTCCGCGCCGTGTTCTTCGAGCCGACGCATCACAAGCACGCGCAGACGTTGTGCGGCGGCTGCCAGATCCACGTGACGGACCGCGCCGCCTTTGCGCCGATGCGGACGGCCGTCGAGATGCTCGACGAGTTCAAGCGCGAGGCGCCGGCGGAACAGTTGTGGCGGGACCCGCCCTACGAATACGAGTACGTGAAGCCGCCGATCGACATCCTCTACGGATCCGACCGGCTGCGGCGCGGCATCGATGCCGGCGAGACGCCGGCGTCGATCATGGAAGAGTGGGACCGCGACGAAGACGCGTTCCGCACGCTGCGCGAGCCGTTTCTGCTCTACCGCTGAACCGGGGACCGCGGCCGGTCACCGGGTCTGTTTGGCGGCGCGCAGCGCCACCCTGATCTGCTCCGCGTGTTTATGGGCGTGCGGTCCGTAGATGCGCAGCCACGTATCCAGCCCGAAGCGTCCCACCTCGCTGTGCGTGCCTTCGCGCAGCCAGTCCGACTCCGTCAGGCATCCCATCAGCTCGGCCGTCGAGGCGCGGGCGGCGCGGAACAGCTCGAGCGACGCTTCGTGCGGCCGCTCGTAATGCAGCCGATCGGCGAACCGGTCCTGGTCGTAGCCCTTGATCGACGGGCGGTCTTCGGCGACGAGCAGCCGGAACCGGACCGCCGCGGTCATCTCGCTGTCGGCGAGGTGATGCACGATCTGCCGCGCCGTCCACTTCCCCGGCCCCGGCGCGGCATCGAGCTGCTCCGGCGTCGCCTTGACCAGCGCCTCCGCCACCACCCGATAGCCGTCCTTGTATTGCGCGATGAGCTGCTGCCGTTCGTCCGGTTGCATGAAACCTCCGCCACTCTGCTATCCGCGGGTCTTGGCGATGCCGGGCGCCTGTTCCTCCTGCGCCGTTTCCGGCACGAGGTGGAACGCCACGAGGTGATCGCGCAGCTGTGCGAACGCGTCCTCGGGGGTGTCCACCCACTTCAGCAGGTTCAGGTCCGCCGGGCCGATTGCGCCCCAGTCTTCCATCGGCGCCAAATCGAGAATCTCCTCCCAGTACTCGCGTCCGTAGAGGAAGACGCCGAGCTGCTTCGACAGCTTCTGGGTCTGCGCCAGCGTCAGGATCTCGAACATTTCATCCAGCGTGCCAAACCCGCCCGGAAAGATGATCAGCGCCTTGGCAAGATAGGCGAACCAGAACTTCCGCATGAAGAAGTAATGGAACTCGAAATGCAGCCCGGGCGTGATGTAGCGGTTCGCCCCCTGCTCGAAAGGCAGGCGAATGTTGAACCCGATGCTCTTGCCGCCGGCTTCGTGCGCGCCGCGGTTCGCCGCTTCCATGATGCCCGGGCCGCCGCCCGAGGTCACGACGAAGCGGTGGCGGGGTGACTCGAGCGACAGACTCCACTTCGACAGCTTGTGGGCCACCTCGCGCGCGTCCTCGTAGTAGCGGGACCATTCAACCGCCTTGCGGGTGCGCTTCAGCAGCGCCATCTGTTCGGCGGTCCGCCGGACGGTGCGCTGTGCGGAGCGCTTCTGCAGGCGGTCGAGCGCACGCGTCGCATAGAGGCGGCTGTGGATGCGCGCCGACCCGAAGAACACGACCGTGTCCTGAACGTTCTGCTCTTTGAGGCGGCGGAGCGGTTCGAGGTATTCGGCAAGGATGCGCAGCGGCCGCGCGTCATCACTCTCGAGGAACTCGCGGTTCAGATACGCGAGCGGCTGGTCCTGCATATGCAAAAAACTGTATCATTTGCATATGCGCATACGCTGGAGTCTCTTCGCGATTGCGGCCATTCTGTTCGCCGGCAGCTTTGCCGATGCGATGCAGGCGCAGTCGCCGCGCCCGTCGAACCCGAACGGCTGGACTCTCCCTCCCGACGCCGACAAGGAGAAGAACCCGCTCGCCGGCGACGCGAAGGCGGTGGAGTCCGGCAAGGCACTCTTCAAGAAGAACTGCGAGCGGTGCCACGGTCCCGGCGGCAAGGGAGACGGTCCCGACGCGGATCCGGATCACATGCAGGACATGGATCTGACGACGGCCCGGCGCGCCGCGCGCAATCCCGACGGCACCGTGTTCTACAAGGTGTGGAACGGGCGCAAGTCGCCGAAGATGCCGGCGTTCAAGGACGAGCTCACGAAGGACCAGGTCTGGCAGATCGTCGCGTATGCGCAGACGCTGCGCGGCGCTCAGTAGCTCACATGATCTTCGGCAGCCACTCCCCGATGATGTAGCCGACGGCGGCGACGCCGAAGCCGACGGCGAACATGTCCCGGCCGCTCACCCACACGCCGCGGCCGGTGAACAGGCTGCGCGCGGCGCCGATCCCGAAATGCGCCGCCATGCTGATCGCGAGCGACACCCAGACCGCGGGGGCGTGATCCATCACCAGGAACGGCAGAATCGGGATGAACGCGCCGACGGCGGTGGCGGTGCCGGTGACGATGCCGTCCTTGAGCGGCGCGAGCTCGGCGGGATGGATGTTCAGTTCCTCGCGGACCTGCGTCTCCAGCGCGCGCGCCGGATCCATCATGATCGTCTTCGCCATCTCGCGCGCGTTCCCGGGCGGAATGCCTTTCGCCTCGTAGATCAGCGCCAGCTCCTCTTCCTCGAGATCCGGCATCAGCCGCATCTCCTGACGCTCCATCTCGATCTGGTGCGTCTGCACTTCGGCCTCGCTCTTGGCCGCGAGATAGCCGCTCGAGCCCATCGACAGCGCGTCGGCGATCGCTCCCGCGACGCCGGTGACGATGACGACGTGCCCGCCGAGATCGGCGCCGACCACGCCGGCGACGAGTCCGAAGTTGGCCGTGAGTCCGTCGTTGAAGCCGTAGACGATGCTGCGGAGCAGGCCGCCGGCGCCGCCGACGTGCCACGGCTCCCCTTCGCGCCCCATCACTTCCGACAGCTCGCGCGCGTGCACGGCCGACTCGGCGGCGATGTCCAGCGCCGCCTTGTGCGTGGTGGCGTGTGACGAGGCGCGGGCCAGCCCCAGATAGGCCTGGACTTCACGCCCTTCTTCCGCGAGGACGAGCGGCAGCACCGCGCCGGGCCCGAGCATGCGCGCGATCCACGCCAGCCACCGCGTGCGGCGCCCGACGGCGTACGGCGGCAGCGGACGGCCTGCTTCGCGGAACAGCTCCTCCCAGCGCGCGGTGTGCCGATCCTCCACGCCGGCGAGGCGGCTGAACAGATCGCGGCGCTCGGTATGCGTCTCGACGCGGGCGAGCTCGCGATAGAGCCACGCCGCGTCCTTCTCGTCCGCGTAGTGCTCGTCCCAGGTCGCGTCCGCCGTCGGCTTCCCGGCGTGCTCGGTCGCCATCACGCCTCAGTGTACTGCGGTAGCATGGCCGACGCATGCCCCGTTCAGCCGAACCATCCCCGGAGTTCGACTATTCGCTGCTCATCAACGCCGCGCCGACCCGGGTGCTCGCCGCGTTCTTCGATCCGCACGCCCTCTCGATCTGGTGGCAGGCGGTCCGCTCGGTGACCGCGCCGCGCCCGATCGGCGTGTACGCGATCGAATGGGCGCCGACCGCGGAGGCCGATGACGTGCTCGGACGGCTCGGCGGCATCTTCCACGGGCGCGTGATGGAGTACATGCCGGGGCGCGAACTCTTCGTCGCCGACGCGTGGTGGCTGCCGCCCGACGGTGAACCGATCGGTCCGATGGCGCTGGAGGTGAGCTGCCGCATGTCCGGTCCGGCGTGCCGGCTGCAGGTGAAGCAGACGGGATTCGAGGAAACGCCGCGGTGGCGCCGCTACTACGCCGTCATCGCCAGCGGATGGCGATCGTCGCTGGCCGCGCTGAAGGACTACGCGGAGCACGGCTCGTGAACGACGCGGCGCGGCTGCTCAAGGTCCTGACGCTGCGCGACGTCGTCCTGATGAACGTCGTCGCGGTGATCAGCGTGAGGTGGATCGCGCGCGGCGCGCGCGCCGGCCCGCCCTCGCTGACGCTCTGGATCCTGGCGTGGATTGCCTTCTTCGTCCCGCTCGCGCTCGCGGTGGCGGCCCTGGCCCGCCGGTATCCGGAGCAGGGCGGCGTCTACACCTGGGTCCGCCGCGCGTTCGGATCGGGGCACGGGTTCCTCTGCGGCTGGTGCCTGTGGGTGAACAATC
This sequence comes from Vicinamibacterales bacterium, assembly GCA_035699745.1. Taxonomy (NCBI): domain Bacteria; kingdom Pseudomonadati; phylum Acidobacteriota; class Vicinamibacteria; order Vicinamibacterales; species Vicinamibacterales bacterium. The sequence goes on along the minus strand of DASSPH010000079.1, from coordinate 41,739 downwards.
TCTTCTACTTCCCGTCGCTGCTGCTGTTCGGCGCGGCCAACTTCGCCGCGATCGGGGGGGAGCGCTGGCAGGGGATGGGCGCGGCGCGCTGGTATTCGGTTGTCTTCGTGCTGGCCGGCATCTGGATCGCGGCCGGCATCAACATCGTCGGGCTGCGCTGGGGCAAGTGGCTGCAGAACGCCGGCAGCCTCGGCGTCTGGGTGCCCGCGGGGCTGCTGATCGGCTGCGGCGCGCTGGCGCTGGCGCGGTTCGGATCGGCGACGCCATTCCAGGCGGGCGCCCTGGTGCCGCGCGGCGACGTCCTCGAGACCGTCGCGCTGTGGTCGGCAATGTGCTTCGCCTTCTCCGGGTTCGAGATCACCTCGCTGATCGGACAGGAGATCGAGAAGCCGGAGCGGACGATCCCGCGCGGCATCTTCATCGCCGGCGCGGTGACGACGGTGGTCTACATCGTGGGATCCGCGTCGGTCCTGGTGGCGGTGCCGGTCTCGTCACTGAAAGAGCTGAGCGGGATCACCGACGCGGTGCAGCTCGTCGCCGGCCGGGTCGGCGTGACCGGGCTCGGCGTCCTGACCGGCGCTCTGCTCACGTTGGGCGCCCTGGCGGGAACGGCATCGTGGACGGCCGGCGCGGCACGCGTTCCGTTCGCCGCCGGCGTGGATTCGGTGATGCCGCGGGCGTTCGCGCGCCTGCACCCGCGATACCGGACGCCGCACGTGGCGTTGATCGTCCAGTCGCTGGCCGCTTCCGCGATCTTCCTCGGCAGCGTGTTCTTCACGGTGGCGGGGCGCTCGACGTCGATCCAGGAGGCCTACGACATCCTGGTGAATCTCACGATCCTGATCTACTTCGTGCCGTACCTGTATCTCTTCGCCGCGCAGATGCGGCTGCTTCCGGAGACCTCGCGCTGGCCTCCAGTCGTGGGTTTCGCGGCAACGGCGGTGTCGGTGGGACTCACGTTCGTGCCGCCGCCGGGCGCGAACGCGCTCACCTACGAGGTGAACCTGATCGCGCAGGCCGCGGCGATGCTCGGCCTGGGTGTCGGTCTGTACTCGTACAGCCGCAGGTCGTCCGCTTGACGCCGGAGGTCACGAGGACAGCTGCTGGACGTTCAGGAAGTTGGCGTCCTGCCGCGTCAGGTCGGGCGTGATGTTGATGAAGACGACGACCGCCCGCGGACCAAGGTGGCCCGAGAGGCGGATGGGGCCTTCCAACGCGCGCAGATCCTGCAGGTCCGAGACCATCGCCTGCACCCCCCAGTAGAGATTCAGCCGGCGGGCGATCTCCCCCGACGGCGTGACGGCGAGGATCGCGGCTGGCGGCCGCAGGGAGGAGAGCAGCTGGGCGGTCTTGCCGAACCGCGTCACCGCGACGATCGCCTCCGCCTGTCCGGTGGACGCGAGCGTCACGGCCGCTTCGCACATCGCGCGGCCGTGGCGGGTCTTGAACGTGTCGAACCCGTCAGTCGGCCCCGTCGTGTCGCGCCCTTCGAGCAGCACATCCGCGCTGAGCAGCGCCGCCGGCGTCGCCACGGTCTCGGCGTCGGCGATGATCGCGGCCAGCGTCTGAACCGACCGGACGGGGAACTCACCCGAGGCGGTCTCGCCCGACAACATGATCGCGTCGACGCCCTGATCGACCGCCGTCGCGGCGTCGCTGACCTCGGCGCGCGTCGGCCGCGGCTCGGTGCGCATCGACTCGAGCACCTGCGTCGCGAGGATGACGGGGCGCCCGAGCGTGCGCGACCGCGCCACGATCGCCTTCTGGATCCGCGGAATCTGCTCGAGCGGACATTCGAGCCCGAGGTCGCCGCGCGCGACCATGACGCCGTCCGCCGCGGTGAGGATCGCGTCGAGGTGCTCGAGCGCCTGCGGCCGCTCGATCTTGGCGATGATCGGCACGTCCTGCTTCGCCTGCCGCACGATCGCGCGGGCCTTCTGCACGTCGCCGGCGGCCTGGACGAAGCTCAGCGCCACCAGGTCGACCCCCAGATCGAGGCCGAATCTCAGATCCGTTTCGTCTTTGGGCGTCACCGCGCAGGGCGGAAGCTGCACGCCCGGCGCGTTGATCCCTTTCTTCTCGGCGAGCGTGCCGCCGTTCACCACCGTCGTGATCAGCTCGCCGCTGCCCCTGCTCTCGACGCGCAATTCGATCTTGCCGTCGTCCAGGAGCAGGCGATCGCCGGCCCTGGCGGAGTCGATCAGTTCGGCATATCGCGTGAAGATCCGCTCGCGGCTGCCTTCCCCGTCGCCGGCGGCGAGCCGCACTTCGTCGCCGTCCTTCAGCTCCACCGGCGCTCCGCCGGCGAGCCGTCCGGTGCGGATCTTCGGGCCGCTCAGGTCCTGGAGGATCGCCACGTCCCGCCCGGCGCGGCGTGCGGCGGCGCGGACCGCGTGGAAGGTCGCGGCGTGTGATTCGTGGGTGCCGTGCGAGAAGTTCAGCCGGAAGACATCGACGCCGGCGGCCACCAGCGCGTCCAGCGTTCCGGGCTGGCTGCTCGCCGGCCCGAGCGTCGCCACGATCTTCGTGCGCCGGTGTATCGGGCAACGAGCCGTCGTCATAACGAGGGATCGACCAGCGCCTTGGGAATCCGCATCGCTTCCGCGTCGGCGAGCGCCTCGTTGAGTTGCAGCAGTCCGTAGCGGCGCGCGCCGATCTTCCGGAACGGCAGATGGGGATGACGCTCGAGGATCGACAACGCGCGCAGGAAGTGGCGCGCCTCGCTGCCCCAGCAGCCGCGGATCTCGAGATGCTTGCGGTTGATCTGGTGGTGCGCGTTGACGGACGCCGGCCCGACGTCGGTGTAATGCCCGGCAATCACGTAGCGGCCGCCGGCACGCGCCAGATCGAGCCCCTCGGGCACCGCCGCCGCGGCGCCGGCCGCTTCGAGCACGACGTCGGCCCCTTCGCCGTGCGTCGCGTTCAGCACGATCTGGCGCCGCTCGTCCGCGGAGGTGCGCGCCAGGTCGAGCACGACGTCCGCGCCCATCTCTCTCGCCAGCGCGAGGCGATCCGCGGGGGCGCCGATCGCAATCACGGTTCCTGCGCCAGCGATTCGCGACAGCGCGATGGCGCTGAGGCCCACGGCGCCCACGCCCTGCACGACCACGGCATCGGCGAGCCGGATCTCCGCGCGTTCGACGATGTGGACCGCGGTGAGCAGCCCGCAGCCGCCGCCGATGTAATCGTCGAGGGCGACGCCGTCCGGCAGCCGCGCAAGCGCGACGCCCGGCTCCAGATAGATCGCTTCGGCCCAGCCGCCGAACAGCCCCTCGTCGGCCGAGTCGGTGATGCCGTACACGCGGCGCGCCGCGCAGCGCGTCGGCGTGCGGTGCACCGTACACGCGCGGCAGCGGCCGCAGGTACGGTGCACGTCGAAGAACACGGCGCGGTCTCCCTCGCGCAGATCGGATCCGTCGATGCCTGTCAGCGTCCCTCGCGCGGCGTCGATCGTTCCGGCGGAGACGTGCCCGGGAATGATCGGATACGGGACGCCCGACAGCCGGCCGTGCCACAAGTGCACGTCGGTGCCGCAGACCTCGGATCGCAGCGTGCGCAGCAGCGCCGCGCCGGGCGGTAGATCGGGCCGGGGGAACTCGCGCACCTCGATCGGCGCGCGCGGTGCCGTCATCACGGCGGCACGAATGGGAGCGCTCACGCGGTTTACGTTATCCTTGAACGGATGCTGATACAAACCGCATCCGCGCTGTGGCTCGTCGCCGCGCTCGCCGCGCCGGACGCCGCGCCGCAGACGTACCGCGCGGCGAAAGCGCGGCGTCATTTCATCAGCGTCTCGTACGAGACGCAGTACGTGCAGCCGTACGGGTTCGCGAAACATCCGCTGGAGGAGCTGCTCGGCCGGAAGGTCAGCGAAGTTCATCTCGAAGCGTTTCAGTACCGGACCGAAGACGGGCAGACGCTGGTGAACGTGATCGAGTACGGGAAGCGCGCCGCCGCGGTCGGCGCGACCGTCTACCCCTTCGGGTCGAGCGTCGGCCCGACGCTGGCGATCCGCGGCAGCATCGAGAGCCTGCCGCCGATCCGCGTCAGCTTCAGCGGCCCCGCGCCGATGCCCGGCTACGTCCTGACCGGCGGCCGCGCCAGCGATCTCGGGGCCGGCATCGACGTCAGCGACCGCGCCCCCGGGTGGGGTGTGGGCGCGCATGCGTTCGTCCTCGGCGGCATCGGCCGGGTCCACACCGACCAGCTCGACGGACGGCGCTACTTCCTCGAGGGGGGCGGCGGCATCACGTCCGGTCCGCTCGGCGTCGACATCGCGTTCAAGTACGCCATGAACCGCTTCACGACGCCGATCACGCACAGCGTACACATGATCCCGATCAGCGTCCGCGGGACGCTCACCTTCTGATGACCGCCGACGTTGCCGCCTGGCTCGCGCGCGCGGTGGCGGACGCGAGGGCGCGTGACCTGCCGCAACTCGAGCCGCTGCTGACATCCCTGGCGGCGTCGCTGCAGACGCTGCGAGACGCGGACGCGGAGTTCGGACATCCCGCGCTCGAGGTTGTGCCCTCCGAGTCCGGGGAGCCGGCCGACGATGCATAGCCTGCGAGACGTGAGCGTCCGGCTCGAACGCCGCGAGGCGGCCTCCGCGGATCTCACCCGCGCGTGTCTCGAGCGCATCGCGGCCGGCAACGAATCGCTGCGCGCCTTCATCACCGTCATGACCGAACAGGCGATGGCGGACGCGGCGCGCGCCGACGCCGAGATCGCAGCCGGCCGGTATCGCGGCGCGCTCCACGGCGTGCCGATCTCGGTGAAGGACCTGGTGGACGTCGCCGGCACGCCGACGACGTCGGGGTCGAACGTCCCGCCGCGACAGGCGACGCACGACGCGCCGCTGGTCGCCAATCTCCGCCGCGCCGGCGCGGTCATCGTCGGCAAGACCAACCTGCACGAGTTCGCCTTCGGCACCACCAGCGACGAGACGGCGTTCGGCGCGGTGCGCAATCCCTTCGACCTGTCGCGCTCGGCCGGCGGGTCGAGCGGCGGCGCGGCGGTCGCGCTCGTCGAGGGGATGTGCTACGGCTCGGTCGGAACCGACACTGGCGGGTCGATCCGCATCCCTGCCGCCGCGTGCGGCGTGATCGGATTAAAACCCACCAGCGGGGAGATTTCCGCCGAAGCGGTCGTTCCCCTGAGCGTGTCGCTGGATCACGTCGGTCCGCTGGCGTCGGACGTCGCCGGCGCGGCGCTGCTCTATTACGCCATGCTCGACGGCGACGCGCGCCACGACCGGGTGCCCGCCGCCGCCCCGGGGCCGCTCTGGCTGGGGGTTCCGGAACCGTACTTCCTGGACAAGCTGGACGACGAGATGGCGCGGCTGTTCGCGGAGGCGCGGCAGACGCTGACCTCGGCGGGGCATTCGGTTGCCTCGGCGTCAGTCGCGCACGCCGAACGCACCGCGGCAGTCTACCTGCACATCGTCCTCCCCGAGGCGAGCTGGTACCACGCGCCGCTGATCGAGCGGCACGCCGGGGGCTACGCGCCAGGTGTGCGGCTGCGCCTGGAGATGGGCCGTTACGTGCTGGCGGAAGACTACTTGCGGGCGATGCACGCGCGCACCGTGCTCAGGAAGGCGGTCGACAAGGCGCTCGAAGGGCTGGACGCGCTCCTGCTGCCGGCGCTCGCGATTGGCGCCCCGCCGATCGGCGCGTCAACGGTGACGATCCGCGGCGCCGTGGAGCCGGTGCGCGCGATCATGCTGCGGCTGACGCAGCTGTTCAACATCACCGGCCATCCCGCGATCGCGATCCCGTGCGGCCGCGGCTCGGACGGCCTGCCGCGCGCGCTGCAGCTGGTGGGCCACCGCGGCGGGACCGATCGGCTGCTGGCCGTCGCCGCCGCCGTGGAGCATCAGATAATTGGCGGGGCGGGATCCGTCGGCGGCGGCGCCGGATGAATGTCCGGGCTGGTCTCGTCGGGCGGCTTCCCTGTCGGAACCGGGTGGTTCACGACCTCGCCGGGTTTATGCACCAGGTCGGGCGGCTGCGGAGTGTCGGGTTTGGGCGGCTGTTCGATCATGCGGATATTGACGTGCAAAAAAGATGACTATCAAACACATCACGGTTCAGCAGGCTCATCAGCAGCAGAGCGCGGGGGCGAAGTACCTCGACGTGCGGTCCATCCCCGAGTTCGAGCAGGGGCATCCGGAAGGGGCGTTCAACGTGCCGCTGATGCACGCCGATCCCGCCACGCGGCAGATGCGGCCCAACCCGGAATTCCTCGCGGTGGTGCGCGCCAACTTCCCGCCGGATACGCGCCTGGTCATCGGCTGCCAGATGGGGGGCCGGTCGGCGAAGGCAGCCGAGATCCTCGCAAGCGCCGGCTACCATGAGGTCGCGAACGTGCTTGGCGGCTACGGCGGCGCGCCGCAATTCGGCCATCCCGGCTGGGTCCAGGCGGGCCTGCCGGTCGAGACCACCGCGGGGGACGAGCGCGAGTACTCCGCGCTGCAGGCCAAGGCTGCCGGGGCCCGCTGAGGCGTGATCGCCCGCGCGTTCCACCGTTGGGAGCGGCGGCTCGCGGCCATCGCGACCGATCGCGTCGCCCGTCCGTTCGAGTGGGGCGTCGACTGGCTGTTCGACCAGGCGCTGCCGCCGGGCGATCCGCGCCGCGCCCTGCAGGCGTGGGGTGAGGCCACGGTCTCGCGCAGCGACGATTTCTACGCCGTGCAGCCGGCGGCGGACTACGCCGTGCGCGGCGGCGTGCTCACGTTCTCCAGCGCGCTGCGGACGCCGCATCCCGAGAACGATCTCGTGCACGCGCGCTTCTTCCCCGAGCGGTCGGCGCGCGGACGGAAGCGCGCGGTGCTCGTCCTCCCGCAGTGGAACTCGGACGCCGAAGGGCACGTCGGCCTCTGCCGGCTGTTGAACCGCTTCGGGATCTCGGCGCTGCGGCTCAGCATGCCGTATCACGACGCGCGCATGCCGCCCGAGCTCACCCGCGCCGACTACATCGTCAGCGCCAACGTCGGGCGTACCGCGCAGGTGTGCCGGCAGGCCGTGCTCGACGCGCGGCGCGCGATCGCATGGCTGCACGCGGAGGGCTACACCTCGATCGGGATCCTCGGCACCAGCCTCGGATCGTGCCTGTCGATGCTGACGGCGGCGCACGAGCCGCTGATCAAGGCGGCGGCGCTGAACCACATCTCACCCTACTTCGCCGACGTGGTGTGGGAGGGACTGTCGACGATGCACGTGCGCGAGACGCTGGAAGGCAACGTCACGCTCGACGAACTGCGGCGCATGTGGCTGCCGATCAGTCCGCTGCCCTACCTGGAACGCGTCCGCGATCGGCGGCTGCTGCTGGTCTACGCGCTCTACGATCTGACGTTCCCGGTGGCGCTGTCGCGCAGCCTGGTCGCGGCGTTCACCGAGCGCGGGATCGCGCACCAGCTGCTGGTGCTGCCGTGCGGCCACTACAGCACGGGCGTCACGCCGTTCAAGTGGATGGACGGCCTGGCGCTCAGCCGGTTTCTGAATCGCGCGCTCTAGGCAGCGCGGCGCGAGCGAGCGTGTTGGGGAGTCTGAGGGGCGGAGCCCCTCAGAGATATTTGATGATGCCCTGGAGGGCGTCGTAGAGGACGTCGGCCAGCGCCTTGACCAGCGGCGAGACGTTCCCGTCCGCCGTCGCCGCCTGCACACCGGTGGCAACCTTCACAGGGTCGGTAATGACGAGCCACAGCGACGCGGCCGCCAGTACCGCGGCGAGCACACCCACCACGCCGAGCAGGCTCAAACTGAACCGGGCGGAGGTCATAGCGGAACGGGCCCAGTGTACAACCGGGCCGGTTCATCCGCCAGTTTGACGGAGGAGCCCGGCGGTCTGTTCCTGGTCCGATCGCTACTTACGGTTTCCTTGCGGTTTGGTTATCACGCCGATCAGGTGACGCTCACGTCGGCGATGTCCCCGGCGTCGAGCGCGCGGAGGGACGGCAGCACCTTCTCGCGATCCCCCACCACCACGCTCAGCAACTTTGCCGGATCGATGTGCCTGGCGGCGATCGCCGTCACCTCGTCCTCGGTCAGCGCGAGCACCGTCGGGACGAAGCTGGTGAAGTAGTCGTCCGGCAGGCCGTAGAGCGAGAGCTGCGCCGCGGCGCGCGCGATCTGATCGGCGGTCTCGAAACTGCGCGGGTACCCGCGCGTCAGCGAGGCGCGCCCGAGCTCCAGCTCCTGGCGCGTCACCGGGCGCTCGCCGCGGATCGCGCGAATCTCGGCGATCGATTCGCGGAGCGCCGCCGCCGTCGCGTCCGCCTGCACGCTGGCGTACAGCACGAACGGGCCCGGCGCCCGCCGGAACTCGAACGCCGTGCGCGCCCCGTAGGTGTAGCCCTTGTCTTCGCGCAGATTCATGTTGATCCGGCTGACGAACTGTCCGCCGAGGATCATGTTGGCGACGAGCGCGCCGTGATAGTCCGGGGACCGGCGCGGCAGCGCGACGTGCCCGATCCGCAGCTCCGACTGCGCCGCGGCGCTGCGGTGCACCAGCGCGAGGCGCGAGGCCGGCGCCGCCGGCGCGGGAAACGCGTCCGGATCGGGGATCGGATCGGGCGACTCGGCGCGCCAGTCCGCGAACGCGCGCGCGATCGCGGAGGTGAGCGCCTGATGCGGCGCGTCGCCGACGGCGATCAGCGTGATTCGCGACGGCACGTAGGCGCGCCGGTGGAACGCGGCGATGTCGCGAATCATCAGCGCGCGCAGCGATCCCTCCGAGCCGATCGGCAGGTGCCCGTACGGATGGTGGCGATACAGCAGCTGCGTGAAGGCGCGATCCGCCAGGGCCGGCGGCATGTCCTTCATCTGCAGCAGCCGGTTCAGCCGCAGATCGCGCACGCGATCGAACTCGCGCTGCTCGAAGCGCGGGCGGATCAGCATGTCGCGGACGAGCTCCAGCCCGCGATCGAGGTACCGCTCGAGCGTCGTCAGCCCGAGCACCGTCGCGTCGTGGCCGACGTCCAGCTCGAGCTGCGCGCCGATCCGTCCCAGCGCCTCGTGCACGTCGAGCGCGGAGCGATCGCCGCTCCCCTCGTCGAGCATGTCGCCGGTGATCGCCGCGAGCCCCGGACGATCGGGCGGATCGGCGGACGCGCCGGCCGGCACCAGCGCCAGCACCGACACGAGCGGCACCTGATGATGCTCGACGGTCCACACCTTCAGGCCGTTGTCGAGCGTGGTGCGATGGATGTCGGGAAACGTGAACGAACGCTCGGGCCCGAGTGCCGGCGGGCGGCCGCGATGGGCCGCCATCAGGAGACCGCCACCGGCGCCGACCCGGGAAGCGCCAGCGCGACCCGGCCGCGCGGCACGACGCTGAGCACGACGCGTGCGGACGGCTGCAGATACTTGATCGCGGCGGCGCGAAGCTGATCCGCGGTGGCGTTGCGGTAGCGATCCAGATCGCGCCCGAAGTACGCCGGGTCGCCAAGGAACACGTTATAGGCGTTCAGCTGATCGGACTTGCCGCCGAACCCGCCGACGGTCTGCAGCCGGAACAGGAAGTGCGCCTCCGCCTGCGCCAGGCATCGCTCCATCTCCGGCGCCGTCGGGCCGCGGTCGAGCAGCGCGGCAATCTCCTTGACGATCGCCCGTTCCACCTCGGCGAGCGTGCGCCCCGGCGCCGCGGTGGCGACGATCTGAAAGAAGCTGCCCAGTTCGCGCGAATTCTGCGACGCCGCCACTTCCGTCGCGATCCGCTGCTCGTAGACCAGCGCGCGATACAGCCGCGACGTCTTCCCGCTCGCCAGGACTTCGGCCACCAGATCGAGCTCGGCGTCGTCGGCGGCGAACAGCGCCGGCGAATGCCAGGCCATGTACAAGCGCGGCAGCTCGACGCGATCCTCCAGCACCAGTTTGACGTCGCGGGGCGGCGCCGGCGCGGCCAGCGTCAGCGGCGCCGGCTTCTCGCCGGCGGGCACTTCGCTGAAGTATTCGTCGGCGAGCAGGATCCCCATGTCGGCGTCGACGTCGCCGGCCAGCGTCAGCGATGCGTTCGCCGGATGGTAGTAGCGCTGGAAGAACGCCTTCACGTCGTCGAGGTGCGCGGCGCGGATGTCTTCCGCGGCGCCGATGGTGAGCCAGTGATACGGATGATCGGGCGGGTACAGCGCCGAGACGATCGCCATGCCGGCGAGGCCATAAGGTCGGTTCTCGTAGTTCTGGCGGCGCTCGTTGAGGACGACGTCCCGCTGGTTCGAGAATTTCGCTTCGGTGAGCGCCGGCAGCAGGTAGCCCATCCGATCGGATTCCATCCACAGCGCCAGATCGAGCGCGTTGGTCGGCACCACCTCCCAGTAGTTGGTGCGGTCGGCGTTGGTCGATCCGTTGAGCGCCGCGCCGGCTTCCTGCAGCGGATGGAAGTAGCCGCGGTCGTAGTGCTGCGAGCCCTCGAACATCAGGTGCTCGAACAGGTGCGCGAACCCGGTGCGCCCCGGCACTTCGTTCTTGGAGCCGACGTGATACCAGACGTTGACCGCGACGATCGGCAGCGAGTGGTCCTCGTGGATCAGCACGTCGAGGCCGTTGTCGAGCGTGTACTTGGTGAACGGGATGTTCATGCTACCAGGCGACGATCGCGCGTTCGCGCCGCAGATCCGCACCGCCGCGGAGTTGACCGCTCGCCGGATCGATGCCGGCGGCGACGATCCCCGTCGACATGGCATGGGCGCGGCGCAGGAGCAGGGTGTGGCCGCGCGCCTTCAGCTCGTCCTGCACCGCGGCGGGAAACGACGCCTCGATCTCGAGCACGCCGGGCTGGGCGCGATGGTTGTCGAACGAGCTGACCGGATGCAGCGAGTTGACGCGGGGCGCTTCGATGGCGGCCTGCACGTCGAGTCCGAAATCGATGATGTTCAGCAGCACGAGCAGGATCTGCTGGTCCTGGCTGTCGCCTCCGGGCGTGCCGATGGCGAGAAACGGCTTGCCGTCCTTCATCACCACCGTGGGCGTCAGCGTGGTGCGCGGCCGCTTGCCGCCGGCGAGGACGTTCGGGCTCGCGGGATCGAGGTTGAACGCCTGCATCCGGTTGCTCATCGGCACGCCGGTGCGGCCGGCGACGAAGGCCCCCCCGAGCAGCCAGCCGGAGCTGGGCGTCGCCGAAAAGAGATTCCCGGCGGCGTCGGCGGCCTGAATCGAGGTGGTATCGCCCGGTTCCCTGGCTGCAGCCGAATCCTCGAGTGCGATCCGCGGATCTTGCGAATGAAGGGGCAAGCTGCCTGCAGATCTGAATTCACCGGTTGCGTTGCCCGGGTTGCCCGGCCGCTGCTCCACGCTCGCCTTCTTCGGATCGATCAGCCGCCGCCGCGCCGCCGCGTACGGCTCGGACAGCAGCACCTCCCCGGGGACGCGGACGAAATCCGGATCTCCGTAGTAGCGATCGCGATCCGCGTATCCCAGCTTGATCGCTTCCACGATGGTGTGCACGGCGTCGGCCGATCCGCGCCCCATCGTTCGCAGATCGAAGCCTTCCAGGATGCGCAGCGTCTGCAGCAGCGACGGACCCTGGTTCCAGAAGCCCGCCTTGTGTACCGTGTAGCCGCGGTAGGTGACGGTCGCAGGCTCCTCGATCCGGCCGTGATAGCCGGCCAGGTCCTCCTCCGTCATCACCCCGCCCGCTTCCCGGACGGCGGCGGTCATCTCGCGCGCGATCGGCCCCTTGTAGAACGCGTCGCGCCCCGCCTCGATCGCCCCCTCGCGCGGGAGGCCGCGCGACAGCGCCGCCTTCTCCGCCGCCGCCAGCGCGCGCAGCGTGGCGGCGAGATTCGGCTGGCGGAACGTCTGACCGACCGGCGTGATCCCGTTGGCGTAATACGTCGACTTCGTCCACGCGTACTGCTCCGACGCCGCGCGTTCGCTGCGCAGGTAATTGTGCAGGAACTCGTACATCGGGAAGCCGTCCGCCAGCTCGATCGCCGGCTGCAGCACCTCGGACAGCGACTTCGTTCCGTACCTGGCGAGCGCGATCGCCGCCGAATCGACCACCGCCGGCAGCGTCGCGCCGAGCGGGCCGTTCCCGGGGATGGCGTCCTTGCCGGCGAACATCTGCGGATTGGCGGCTTTCGGCGCCGGGCCTTGGCCGTTGATGACGATCACGCGCCTGTCGCGCGCCGAATAGATGATGATCGGCGCTTCCCCGCCGAGGCCGAAGTGCGAGATCTCGGTCACCGCCGCGGCGAAGATCGCCGCGACGCCGCCGTCAATCGCGTTGCCGCCCGCGGTCATCAGGCGCGCGCCGGCGTCCGCCGTGAAGGTGCGTCCGGCGGCCACCAGGCCGTGGCTGGCGCGCACTTCGCCGCGAACCGGCGCGGCGGGCGTCTGAGCGAGCAGCGTCGCTCCGGCGGCCGCGATCGCTGTAACAGTGGGGAGAATGCGCCGGCTGAGCACAGACCGATCCTATTACGGTTCAGGGCTGCCGGGTCAGGCGCCGCATCGCCAGCGCGCCCAGCAGCGGGCCCGGAGCGAGGAACAGAAACGCCCACTGCCAGCCGGCGGTCGCGCTGATCGGCGGCACCAGGCGCATGCTCACCATCGTGAGGAGGAATCCCGCGCTGGTCTGCAGCGTCAGCGCCGTGCCGACGTGCGTTCGCGGCGTGTGATCGGTGACCAGCGCGGAGAACTGCGCCGAATCAGCGACGACGGTAAAGCCCCAGATCACCGTGAACGGCAGCAGCGCCGCCAGCGGCGCGCCATAGAACAGCGGCGACACCAGCACGCAGGCCGCGCTGCCGAGCATCGCCGCCCCCGCGATCCGCGCCTTGCCGAACCGGTCCGCCCAGAATCCCGCCGCCACGCAGCCCACGGCGCCGCTGGCGATCGCGATGAAGGCGACCAGCGATCCCACGCGCGCTCCGTCGAGCGATGCCGCGGCGGCCGCGCTCAGCGATGCCGAGGCGAACACGGCAATCCACGTCCACATCGCGTACAGCTCCCACATGTGCCCGAAGTATCCGAGCATCGCCAGACGGGTGCCCCGGCTGCGCAGGACGACGCGCAGGGCGTGCCGGTCGAACGGCGCCGACGCGCTCACGTACGGCCCGTCCTGCACCGCGAGCGCGACGATCGACGCCCCGACGACCGCCAGCACCGACGAGGCGCTGACCACGAGGCGCCACGGCAGCCCCGCGCCGAGCCACGCGAGGAGATGCGGAAACGCCGACCCGACGCCGACCGCCCCGACGACGATGCCGAGCGCGGTGCCGCGGCGCTCGCGGAACCATCCGGCGGCGATCTTCATCCCGGGGGGATACACCCAGGCCAGAGCCACGCCGGTGAGAAAACGCAGCAGGATCACCGCGGCGTCCGACGGCACGAAGGCGATCGCCGCGTTCACCGCGGCCCCGCCCACGCAGCCCATGGCAAACAGGCGCCGCGCGTTGACGGCATCGGCCAGGTTCGTCACCGCGGTGATCAGCGTGCCGGCGACGAACCCGGCCTGCACCGCCATCGTCAGCCAGGCGAGGCCGCCTGCCGCCATGCCGAACTCCCGCACGATTGCGGGAGCGGCCGCGGTGGCCGAGAACCACAGCGTCATTCCCAGCACTTCAGCCACCGACACCAGCAGCAGCATCCGCCGCGCGGGAGTGACTGCGGACTGCTGACTGGTGACTGCCAACGCCCGTCCGCTAACGGACCTGCGTGAGGGGTATCGCCTTGGACTGCGGCTTGAAGGCCAGCGCGGCAAGCGAGACGGCGAGCTGGTGCGCCGCGGCGCGGAAGGCCTGCGCCGCCGGCGACTTGGGTTCGCCGACGCAGATCGGCACGCCGGTGTCTCCGCCGATCCGGATCGGTTCGTAGATCGGAATCGCGCCGAGGAACGGCACGTTCATGTCTGCCGCGAGCCGCTGCCCGCCGCCCTGGCCGAAGATGTCGCTCGCGGTGCGGCACGTCGGACAGATGAAATGGCTCATGTTCTCGACGAGCCCCATCGGCGGGATGTTGAGCTTCTCGTACATGCGGACCGCGCGCCGGGTGTCGGCCAGCGAGACCGTCTGCGGCGTCGTCACGAGCACGGCGCCGGCCACCGGGACGCTCTGGCTGAGGCTGAGCGCGATGTCCCCCGTGCCGGGCGGCAGATCGACGATCAGGTAGTCGACGTCATCCCACGCCACTTCCCGGAAGAACTGCTGAACGACGCCGTGGAGCATGGGGCCGCGCCAGATCACCGGCACGTCGTCCTGCGTCAGGAACGCCATGGACACGAGCTGGATGCCGTACTGGTCGGCGGGAACGATCCGCTGGCCGTCAGTCGTCAGCTGCGTGTTGATGCCGAGCATGATCGGCACGTTCGGACCGTAGACGTCCCCGTCGATCATCGCGACGCGCGCCCCCGACTGGCTGAGCGCGATCGCCAGGTTCACCGACACGGTCGTCTTGCCGACGCCTCCCTTGCCGGCGCCAACCGCGATGATGTTCCTGACCCCCGGGACCGGCTGCTTCGAGAGGTCCGGAATCACCGCCGGACGCACCCGCGCCGTCATCGTCACCTCGACGGAGGACACGCCGGGCAGCCGCTTCACAGCGGCGCCGGACTGCTCGCCCACCTGCTGGCGGGTGGAGGCGCCGTGAATCGCCTGCTCGACCGTGAACGATACGCGGCCGCCATCGATCTTGAGGTCCTTGACGAACTTCGCGGTGACGATGTCGCGATCGACGGTGGCGTCGCGCACGCCTTTGAGAGCTTCGAGAACGGCTGTTTCTGAGATCACCAGATCACCACTTCAGCAAATCACGAGGTCACGTGCGGTCGGCGGCAAGCTGGCCGACCAGCGGCAGCTTGAACTCTTCACCTTGGTACGCCTTGAACATCATCAGCAGCCAGAGAACCGCGGAAGCCGGAACGACGATGAACACCATCACCAGCGCGCCGAGGATCGGCACGATCTGGAGCAGGATGTCGATCGCCACGATGCCGGCGAACAGCAGCGTCGACTGCAGGGCGTGAAAGCGGACGAACCGGTTCTCCTTCTCGACCACCAGGAAGATGATCCCGGTCACGAAGCCGACGAGATAGCTGAGAGCCGCCGCGACGTTGGCGTCGAGTCCGGTCGACGTCTTCTCCGTATGTTTCGCCATCACCGGGCCGCGGCGCGTTCGGCCACGGCGGCGGATTCGAACAGCGCGCGCACCTCGTCGTGCAGCAGCACCCAGAACGTATAGATCGCAAGCGCGGTCCCGAACGGCAGCACGAACAGGTTCAGCAGCGCCAGCAGCATCGCGCCGGTCCGGCCGGGCGAGCGGTAGCGGCGCAGTGCACGCCCGACCCAGACGCTGGCCGCTCCGGCGGTCGCCACGGCAAGGGCGAACACCACGAACAGAAACGCCGTCGCGCCCGCCGTCAGCGGATCCGCCTCCGGCTGCCGCGCGATGGCCGCCGCGCCCGCGGCGAGGAGCAGGAGCGATGCGCCGAGCAGCAGCCCCATCCCGCCCCAGGTCAGTTGGAGCAGGGCGAGCAGGCTGACGTGGGAACGCACGTCTTTTATCTTATGTTGATCCGGGCGTCGATCAGTGTCGGACGGGTGCCGGGCGCCGCCACGCGAAAGCGGACTCTGGACCCGTCGCGCACGCCGGCGGGGATGCGGAGGTTGATCGCCTGCCGGCCGTCGAGGTCGCCGACGCCGCCGCAGTCGCCGCACCAGTCGTTCCAGATTTCACCGCGCCCGCCGCAGCGGCCGCAGGTGCGGCGGACCGGCACGTCGAGCGGGACGATGGCGCCCCAGAACGCCTCGTGCGCGGTCACCACCACGTCGGGCCCGTCCCCCGGCCGCGCGCCGCCGCCGAAGAACGAGTGCCGCATGCGATCGAGCACCGTCAGCACGGACGGGAAATCGCGGTGGACCTCGTCGGCGAGACAGTCGGCGACGGACACGGAGAGCTCCTCTCCGGAGATGTCCGGATGGTAGCGGCGAGTCAGCTGGCGGTGGGCCCGCTTGATCTCGTCCGCGCCCGCGTCGCGGGCAACGCCGAGGACGTCGTAGTAGTCGCGCACGCTGGAATCACGTTACCATGCCGGCCAATGGCTGACATCAAAGAATGTCCGCTCTGCGGCGAGGCGATGCGCATGACGCTGCGCGATCTGACCGATCGCGTGCCGGGTACCGGGCAGTCCACGACCCGTCAGGTCCGCGAATGGGTGTGTCCCGAATGCGACTACTGGGAGGAAGCCGAGGGCAACGAAGGGAGAGCCTAGCGGGCGCCGAGCGTCAGGAGCATTTCCTTTCGCACGTCATCGTCAAAGTCCTCGAACTTGAGCGCGGTCTCGCACTCGTCGCAGAGGACTTCGATGACCGCGGGGCGGCCCTCGTCGTTCACCTCAACGCGCGCGTCGTCGAGGCGGACGACGTGCATCTGCAGGGTCTTCACCAGAAAGTTATGGTTGTTGCCACAACTCGGACAGGTAAACGGCATGGGTGAAATTGTATGGAATGGATCGGGCCGAACGCAATGAAGATCGGCTTATTCTTCGTCGTCTTCGGTTTCGAATTCAGCGGGATCGCCCAGGCGCAGCACCTGACCTGACGCGTGGCCCGCGAGAATGCAGTGCGGCCCCTTGGCCTCGAGGGAAACCACCGCGACGTCCCACGGCCGGGCCCGATACGCCGCCGCCACGCAGCCGCACGGCAGCCCTTCGAGCGCTTCGAGCTCGAAGATCGTGCCTGTCGGCCGGACGGAGCTGATGGACGCCGCTGGGACTGCCATGCCGTTACCCTCCAGTCGTCGGCCACCCGCTGTGGCTGACGTCCGCTGACCCTCACTGCAACTTCGGGACCAGCTATTGCGTTAGACCAGGTATCGGCGGCTTTGGTTCCCTTCGACAGAGAACTTCCTTTAGAAATAACGACTTCGCGCCGGTGTCCGCCCCCGCACGCAGGCTGGTGCGCCTGACGCCTGCAGGAGACAGTTCTGCCGCCGGAGCCCGGGCGGCCCGTCCGCCGCCGGGAAAGCGCTCACAGGGCGCGGGTTAAGAGATATCTGCCGCGCTGGTGTGTCGTACCGTCACACAGCACACAAGAACGGTCACGAATTGCAATTCAGGAAACTGCCGTTGACGGCCGCGCCGGGGAACAGGCGCTGGGCCGCTTCCACGTAGAGCGCGAGCGTCTGCTCGTGTTTCGGCGACGTCGGCCCGGCCACGCACATCATGACGTCGACCGAACCTTCGCGCCTGATCACCGCGTCGATCGTCCCCCGGATCACTCGTCCGTGCGAGGGATCCGGCAGCGAGAACGGGACGTCGAACGTCGCCTCGGCGCCGGCCAGCGCCGCGGCCGTCTCCATCTGTTCCGTCAGGATCTGCCACGCGCCGGGTTGGACGCCGGTACTCGTTTCGGGCGCGTCTGCGGCCACGCGCTCGACCGCCGCCGAATCGGCGAGCCCTCCAAACAGGTCCGTGCCGGCGGCGGGCCTCACGTCGGTCACGGCTGACTCAGCGATCGCACCCGTCGCGGCGTCGGCGCGGCATACGGAGAAGCGGTAGCAAATACCCGATGCCGCGGTCCAATCGACGGCATCTCCCGGGTCGCGCGCGGCGCGCACGAACAGCGCGCGCATCGTCTCGGGCAGCACCTCGCCCAGGCTGCCGCGGCCGGTCGCGAAGGCGCCGTCCTTGAGAATGCTGCCGAGGTAGAGGCGATCGCGCGCGCGGGTGAGCGCCACGTAGAGCAGCCGCTTCGTTTCCTCGCGATCGCGCAGGCGCTCGGCTTCGTCCATCTCGGACACGAACGGCCCCACGGACACGTCCTCGCCGGCCACGCGCACCGGACGCGGGAACCCTGCCGCGCCTTTCGCCAGATTCACCACGAAGACGATGGGAAACTCGAGGCCCTTTGAAGCGTGGATCGTCATCAGGTTCACGGCGTCGAGCGCTTCGAGCACCGCGTTGGACTCGTCGCCCGCGGTCAGCGAATCCAGGTGATCGGCAATCCGCGAGAGCGTCGCGTAGCCGCGGTTCTGGATGCGGCGGATGAGACCGCGCATTTTCTTCAGGTTTTCCCACGCCTGGTACCGGCGCCCGCCGCGCAGCTCATGGGCATAGGCCGTCGCCGGGATGAGCGCTTCGATCAGGTCCGCCGGCGGAACGCGGTCCACCTGCTCGATCCACGCCGGCGCGAACCGCCGGATCAGGTCGAGCGCGCGCCGATCGTCCTCGTGCAGCAGCGCGATCGCGGCGGGAGGCTCCGGCGCGGTGACCGCCGCCGCGAGGTCCGGAGCGAGCGCCGCGAGCCCCGCGTCCGACAGCCGAACGAAGCGCGACCGCAGAAACGCGGCGGCGCGGAGCTGCGACGAAGGATTGGCGAGGTAGCGAATGAGCGCGGATACGTCTTTGATCTCGTCCGCGTCGAAGAACCCCAGCCCCTTGTAGACATAGGTCGGAACGCGGCGCGCCTCGAGCGCCGCCTCGAGCTCGCGGTGGCTCGCGCGCGATCGGAACAGGATGGCGATGTCCCCCGGCCGCGCCGGACGCGGGATTCCGGTCTCCTTGTCGCGCACGGTCGCCGTCCGAAGCAGCCGCCGGATTTCGTCCGCCACGGCGGCGGCGCAGGCATCCGCATCGGCGCCGGCGACGATTCCCAGCAGCGCCGAGGTGTCCGGCACGACCGCCGCGTCCGGCGGGCCTGCCGGGAACCTGTCCTCCTCGTCGTACTTGAAATCGTCCGCCCGGCGTGCGTCGCGTCCGATCTCGGCAAAGAGATCGTTCACGAACGCGAGCAGCCCGGGAACGGCGCGGAAGCTGCGCGAAATCGCCCGGCGCGCGCTGCCGCCGGGGCGCAGCGCCGAGATGAAGGCGCCGGCCTCCTGCAGTACGGCCACTTCGGCGTCGCGGAACCGGTAGATCGACTGCTTGCGATCGCCGACGATGAAGATCGAGGGCTGCGCGATCATCCCGATGCCCTCCCCCCACGCTTCGACCAGCAGGGAGATCAGCTCCCACTGCTTGCGGCTCGTATCCTGGAACTCGTCGACGAGGACGTGGTGATACCGCCCCTCCAGCCGGTAGCGGCTCTGCGAGAACTCGTCCATGCGGGCGAGCAGCTCGACCGCGCGCTGCAGCACGTCCGAGAAGTCCAGCAGCGATCGATCGTTGAGCGCCGTGCGGTAGTGCGCCAGCGCGATGGCGAACATGCTGCGGATCCCGCGGGACAGCACCACGTTCAGGTCGCGGCTGAAGGCGCGGCGGATGTTCTCGAAGGGGGGGCCGAGCCGCAGCGCCTCGAGCCGATGCCGCTTGCCTGCCTCGGGCGACGGATAGTCGTCGTTCGTGTACGGATGAATGCGATCGGCGGTCCGCGGCCTGCCGTCGGATTTCAGGAAATGCGCCGCGGCCCGATCGATGAGTCCGCGCACCGCCGCGTTGCCGGCTCCGCGAAACGATTCGAGCCGCCGCAGGTCCTGCGCCAGCAGCCGATAGCGCGGCTGGCGTACCGGCCCTTCGGCGAGGAACCGGTCGCGTCCGCCGGAGACCGTGGCGAACAGATCCACGAGCGCGTCGACCGCTCTGCGGCACACCGTGTCCGCGTCGAGGTCCGCCGGGCCGCGCTCGAGGAACCGATCGAGCACGTCCCACGCCACCAGGCGCCGCTGCAGCAGGTAGGCGAGCCCTTCGCGCGCGCGCGTGAGCCCCAGCTGCGCCAGCACCAGGGCGATGTCGGGATCGCGCCTGGCGAGGGCAACGAAGGCGGCCAGCGATTTATCGAGCGACTGATCGATCAGCCGCGGCACTTCGGTCTCGTCCGCCATGCCGAAGCCGGGATCGAGATCCGCCTCGAGCGGGAACTCGCGCAGCAGCGACAGGCAGAACGCGTCGATGGTGCTGATCTGGATGTCCGCGAGCCGATCGCGAATCGCCGCCCAGCCCCCGCGATCGAACGCCGCCTGCTCCGCCGACCGGCGCAGCTCGCGGATGATCCGCTCGCGCATCTCGGCGGCGGCCTTGCGCGTGAAGGTGATCGCCAGGATGTTCGCCGGGTCGACGCCGCGCGCCAGCAGGTTCACGTACCGGGTCACCAGCACGCTCGTCTTCCCCGTGCCGGCGGAGGCTTCGAGGACGACGTTGTTGGCCGGATCGCGGGCGAACTCCCGCGCCGCAGCATCCGGATCTCCGATCCCGGTTCCCCGGCCCCCGTTCCCCGATCCCTCAGAAAACAACGACATCTGGTTCGGCATCAGAGATCGTCTCCCACATAGTCCTTGCGGCAGACCCCCGGATACGCGCACCAGTTGCAGAGAAACGGCTCGTCCGGCTGCACGGGGAATTCACCCCGCTCCACCGCGTCGATCACCGCCAGCAGCCGCTCCTGCCCTTCGCTCGCCGCTTTGCGCACGTTGGGCAGCTCGACGAAGGCGGTCTTTTCCTTGAAGGCGATGTAGCCGGCCCGCGCCAGCGTCCATTGGCGCCCATGGCGGCCGGCCAGCGCCTGTTCCGCGCAGGCGCCGTATATCGGCAGTTGCAGCGAGCGCTTGCGCTCCGGCGCGCGGCCGATCTTGTAGTCGACGATTCTGAGCGTGCCGTCGGCGAGCAGGTCGATGCGATCGGCCTTCGACCGGAGCGCGACCCGGCGCTGCGCCCCCGCGGCCTCGAACGTGAACACGCCCTCGAGCTGATGCTCGAGCAGCCGCTCGACCACTGCCACGTCGTCCTCGATCTCGAACGCGAACGCGCGCTCGCCGAACCCGGCCGCCGCCGCGGAGCCCAGCAGCAAGGTGCGTTCGAGCGCCCGATCCCCTTCAGGCAATTCGTCCAGGTGCCGCGTGGCGATCCGATCGAACAGCTCGATCGCTTCGGCCATGTTCGCGGTCGTCACGGCTCCACGGCCGAGGCGCTGCCATTCGGTGAAAAAGCTCTCGAACACCTCGTGGACGAACGAGCCGCGCTCCTGCGGCGTCATCCAGGCCTGCTCGTCGCGCTCCTCGGGCAGCTTCAGCACGTGCGCCGCGTAGAACTTGAACGGGCACTCGAGGTATCGCTCGAGCCGGCTGACGGCGTAGACCGACGCGGCCCTCGGGCCGGTGACGCCGCGGAAACGTGCGGCCTCGAAGCTGCGGCCGGCGCGCAGCGCGAGCCACGCCGACGCCTCGCCGGCGAGCACGCCCGGCACCACCGGCGGCAGACTGAGCGCTTCGTGCGCGAAGACGCGCGCCCCCGCCAGGCCGGGCGCCGGCGTGAATCGTTCGATCGGCAGTCCGACGGCGTCGACATCTTCAATCAGCGGCGACGGCGACACGATGGCATCGTCTTCCAGCGTGATGGTCGAGAGTGAGACGCGGCGGCGGGGCAGCCGCAGCAGATCCTGGAACCGCGCGCGGGACGCCGACAAGCGATCCTGATCCTTGGGCCATCCGAGCTGGGCGAGCAGCGATTGCGGATAGAAGATGCTGCGCGCGCCGCGCTCCGGCCAGTCCGCTTCGGTGAGGCCGACGAGACGCAGCTCGTCGAGATCCGCGTAGGGCACCGCCGACGCATCCAGGAGGGTGACCCCGCTGTCCCCCAGGCGCGGCGAGAACGTCTGTCCGTCGATCCACCGCCGCACCGACCCGGAGAGCTGCGCGATCGACAGCGGTGCGGGATCGTGGGCGGCATGCGCATCCCGCAGCATCGTCAATGCCGACCGCACCGCGGCGCGGGCGCGCAGATGGCGCGCGAGCCACGGCTCGTCGCCGCGCGCAGGGCGCTCGTGCTTCGCGATGAACCCGAGGATGCCCTCGATCTGGGCCGGGGCGGTGGCGGCAGCGGCGGCCGCCGCGAGCTCGGACGCGATCTGCGCGGCCGCCGACAACCGGTGTTCACCCTGGCCGCGCAGCTCTTCGGCCAGCGCCGTCAGCCGATCGATGCCTCCGAGGTACTTGCGATCCACCAGCAGGCGATCGAGAACGTGGACGTCGGCGATCGTCAGCGGCGCGCTGCCGGCGATGAACACGAAGTGGGGGCATCGCAGGAGCTCGATCAGCGCGCCGCGGGTGAAATCCGCCGCGATCGCGCCGAACACGATATCCACCGAGGCGGCGAACGGCTCGCCGGCGAGCGGCAGCGCATCGAGCGCCTGATACGGCATGCCGGCATCGGCGAACACCTGCCGCGCGAGATAGAGGTACGGCAGCGGACGCTGGAACGCGATCGCGGTTCGTGACAGCGGGGCGGCGGATGCTCCGCGCGTCTTCAGCGCGCGCACGAACGCGGCCAGCTCCTCCTCGCGATCGCGGCACAGGAACACGCGCGCCGGCTCCGCGCCGGGAGCCGCGTCCGGCACGACCAGGATCGGCAGCGGCGCCGCGGCCGCGCCGAACCGGACATCCTCGATGCCCGGCAGGATGGTTTCGTGCAGCCGCTGATGGAAGCCGGCCTCGAGCAGCGCCTCGGTCGCGATGACGTCGATCTCGGCGAGGCCCGGCATGCGCGCCAGGAGATCGAAGTCGGCCGTCCACAGGCCCCGCTTGTCCGCCGACTGGTCCGGCACCGTGACGACGACGCGCCGATACAACGGGCGCGGCGATTCGAGGGCGAGCGCGCGGATGCGATGTTCGTCCACGCCGCCGACGCCGGCGAGCGCCTGCTCGAACTCGGTGAACGCCGCGGTCAGGAACCGCGTCTGCGCCAGCAGACGGGCGGCGCCGCGATCGTATTCGGCGCCGGGCTCGAGCGCGCCGGTCATGAGGCGATCGAAGTCCGCGACGGTCCTGTGCCGGCGGCGCAGCTCGTCGTACAGCGCGAGGATTTCGACCACGAGTCCGGCGCGCAGATTGAACGGGGGCTCGGCTCCCGCCTGCGTCGCGCGGATCGCACTGCGCCGCAGCAGCGCCTCGCGGTGAAACGCGGTCAACAGCGGCGGCGCGCCCGGCAGCCGCTCGCGCAGCCGCGCGTACCACTCGTCGCGCGTCGCCAGGTCCGGAATCACGATCGCCGCGCCCGCGGCGAGCGCGGCGTTCTCCATCGTCCGCCGCAGCTCTTCGGCGGCGCTCCGCGACGGGACGATCACCGCGCAGCCGCGCGCCGCGATCGGATCGGCCGGAATCGACGCGAGGATGGCGCGCTGAAATGCCTGCAGGTCGGCTGCCCGTACCAGCCGGGTGGTGCGCGGAGTGATCACGATCAGCGCGGCCCGGCCGGCGGAAGCGCCGGCAGCGCGGCGAGCGCCGCCAGCTCCTCGTTCGCCCGTTCGAAGAACATGAGGGCGCCCGCCGCGGCCGACGATGCCTCGTTGGCGGGCAGCATCTCGCGGGTGGCGACGGCGCGCAGGCGGAGCTCGCCGGCGCGCGCCGCGAACTGCACCGCGCTCTTGACGATGGCGTGGGCGGCCGCCGCTTCGGCGGGAGCGCCGATCGCGGCCATCAGGCGCGCCGCCTCGCTCATCCGCGCGTTGAGGCGCTGCAGCACCGTGTACGACGGGCCGGCCAGCCGTTTGATCTGATCCAGCGAGTCGCGCGACACGCGCAGCAGCGACAGCGGCCGCGCCACCGCCGCCCGATAGGTGCGCAGCGCGTCGGCCCGGAGGGCCCAGTTGTCGCGCGCCAGGCGGAGCCGCCTGGCCGCGTCGAGCTTCGTGTCCAGGGTCGCCAGCAGCGCCGCCATCTCCTGCGGCCGCCGCTGCCCGAGTCGATCGTCCTCCGACAGCGCGCGGCGGATGATCCGCTCGACGCCGGTGACGTCGGCGGCGCGCGCGTAGCGATCCGCTGCCTGCATCGCGTCGCGCGTCAGGGCCTCGTAGGCGCGGCTGGCGCGCTCTTCGGCGACCAGCGCGCTCCGCGCCCGCGCGTACAGCGGCACCGTCGCCGCCGAACGTCCGACCCCGGCCTCCACCAGCACGCGTTCGATCGAGCGGAGCAGGGAAATCCGCTCGCTGGCCTCGGGGGACAGCGCGGCGGCGCGGAGCGCCTGATCGATGTGATCCTCGAACGACGGCGGCGGCAGCAGCGGCACGGACGGCGGCGCCGCCATATTGGCGACCAGGCTCAAGTCGACGTTCACCGCGCCACCCTGGGCGCGCGTTTCCGCGATGACGCTGTCGAAGAGCCCGGCCAGCTCGGCGACGCGCTCGGCGCGATAGCCGAAGTGGTCGGCCGCCCACTTCGTCACGTTCTGCCGCGCCTCGGCCGCCATCGCCACCTTGCGCGCCGGATCCGCCGTCAGGGCGATCTCGTTCAGCGATCGCGACACCGCTTCGTTGAGCAGCGCGAAGTCGTCCGGCCCGCGCGTGGCGGCATAACGCGTCGCGCGCACCGAGTCCGCATATGCGTCCGTCTTCTCCCAATCCACGGTCTCGGCCGGAATGCTGAGCAGGTGCAGCGGCGGACCTGCGACCAGCGACGCCGGATCGCTCGACGGCGGCGCGGCGTCGAGCGGCAGCGACACCACCACACGGTCGGCGACGCGCGCGAACTCGCCGTAGCTCAGGAGCGTCGTGCCGTCGTTCAGGAAAATCCGGTACAGCGAGACGTCTGCCGGCGCGGTCTGCGCCGACACCGACAGGCTGCACGACAGCATCGAGACAACGGCGAGAGCGCGGCGGAACCGCCCTGTGGAAAACATGTGGATGAACGGTGGAAAGCTTGTGGACATTCTGACACGGCAGCAGAATTTTTTCGCGGGCGCGCCGACATTCATGGCGTCTGCTGCATGTGGATGCGCCTTCGCGCCTTCTTTCGCTTGCGCCGCACGGACGCGGCGCTAGAATGCTGCCTCGCCGTGAGAGTCCAACGCTTCGACGAAACCATCAACGGCCGCGAGTACAAGATCGAGGTCTCTGCCGTCGGGACCAAATGGCGCGCCCAGATCGCGCGCGCACCGGGCGGCTCCCGCGCGATGATGCCGTTCTACGGCGCCACGCCCCACGAAGCGGTGCACCACTTGAGCAGCTGGCTCACCCTGAACTGCGCGCGCACCCCCCGTCAGGTATAGTGGCGCCATGCGCGCTTCCATCGTCTCTGCCGCGCTTCTTTTGACGCTCGCGGCGGGCGTTCGGTCCGTCGCGGCGCAGCCGCCTGCCGGACAGACCGCCGCCGCCCCGTCCCAGGCCGCGGCCGACCTCCCGCGCGTCCGGCTGCTCGCAACCGGCGGAACGATCTCGAATCGCAACGGCGGCCGCCTCTCCGCCGCGGAGCTCGTCGCATCGATGCCCGATATCGGCCGCTACGCCCGCGCCGAGCACGAGCAGTTCGCCAACACCTCCAGCTCCCAGATCACGATCGAGCAGTGGCTCGCGCTGGCGCGGCGGATCAATCAGCTCTACAAAGACGACGCCGGCCTCGCCGGCATCGTCGTCACCAGCGGCACCGACACGCTCGAGGAGCTTGCCTACTTCCTCAATCTCACGGTCCGCTCCGACAAGCCGGTGGCGGTGGTGGGATCGATGCGCAATCCGAGCGAGCTCGGATACGAAGGCGCGGCCAACCTGCTGGAGGGTTTCCGCGTCGCCGCAAGTCCGGCGGCGCGCGGACGCGGCGTCATGGTGGTACTGAACGACGAGATCAACGCCGCGCGCGAAGCCACCAAGACCGACGCCTTGCGGCTGCACACCTTTCAGACGCGCAACTACGGCGTCCTCGGCGTCGTCGACGACGACCGCGTCGCGTTCTACCGGAAGGTGGAGAAGCGGCACACCGCGCAGAGCGAGTTCGACGTCCAGGACATGACGTCGCTGCCGCGTGTCGACGTCATCCTCACCTACCAGGGAGCGCCGGGCGACCTCATCAAGGCGGCCGTCGATCACGGGGCCAAAGGAATCGTCATGGCCACGGCGGGCGCCGGCGCGACCAGCGGAACCCAGGGCGAAGGCATCCGCTACGCGCTCGAGAAAGGCGTCTTCGTGGTCACGACGACGCGCGCCGGCAGCGGTCGCATCGCCGCGCGTCCCCGCGCCGCAAGCGCCGGCCCGTCAGCGGCGCCCAACCCCCGCGAGCGCGCCATCGCCGGGGAGGATCTCGCGCCGGTCAAGGCGCGCATCCTGCTGATGCTGGCGCTGGCGAAGACTCAGAGCCCCGGCGAGATCCAGCGGATGTTCATTGAGTACTGAGCAGCGCGAAGCGCCCCACGTCGAACACGAGCACGCTGACCCGCCGCTCGCCGATTGATGCCGTCGTAATCCCTTCGGGCTTCAAGCTCCGTGGAAACGTCGCCAGCACCGACAGCGGACCCGCCGCCGCGGCGTCACCCTTCCATTCGAGGATCCGGAACTCCCGCGTCTCGTCATTCAGCGCCGCCCCGCTGATCACCCGGAAGGCGCGCGCGCCCGCATCGTACTCGAGGCTGCGGATTCCCGCGCCCTGCAGCGGCAGGCGAATCGCGGCGCCGTCCACCCGCAGGTTCGCCGCCGATAAGGGACCGGCCGCATCCTGCAGCTTCAGCGGAATCACCAGCGCCTTCCCGGCGATCACCGGCGCCCGCAACCCGAGCAGCAGGCGGCCGCGCTCAGGGTCCCACGCGATCGCTTCGATGTTGAGCGCTTCGTCGCCGAGCACGCGCGCGGTGCCTTTCAGCTCGGGCACCCGGTCCGCCAGCCACGCCTTGAGGCCGCGGATGCGCTCGACATCGGTCGTGCGGCGGGTCCGAGGATCGAAGCGGAACCGCACCAGTCCGTCGCCGTCGAAACCGGTGTGCTTGGATTGCGATCCGACCACGTAGAAGCGGCTGCCGTCGAACGTGATCCCTTCGAGATCCGTGACGTCTGCGCCGAGTGAGATCGGCAGCGCCGCCGACCGCTGGCGCCCCTCGGCGCTCAGCTCCATCCAGAAGATTTCGCGCGTGCGGCCGTCGTCGACGAAGAGGACGCCGTTGGTGCCGGGGACGTGCGCCACGCCGGAGGCTTCGAACCTGCCGCCGGCGATCCGCTGCGGCACGCTGGCTGCCGGCGCCGACGCGATTCCCGCCCGGACCATGAACCAGGCGGAAAGCACGACCGCACTGAACGCCGCGGCGCCGATCAATCCACGCGTGGTGCGCACGTCGCAACAGATTACACGTTGAACTTGAACAGCAGCACGTCGCCGTCGGCGACGACGTACTCCTTGCCTTCCATCCGGTAGAGTCCCCTGTCCCGCGCGGCGGCAACCGAGCCGCAGGCGACGAGGTCGTCATAGGCGACGGTCTCCGCCTTGATGAAGCCGCGCTCGAAATCCGAGTGGATGACGCCTGCGGCCCTCGGCGCGGTGTCGCCGGCGTGGATCGTCCAGGCGCGCACTTCCTTCTCGCCGGCGGTGAAGAACGTCTGCAGCCCGAGCAGATGATACGTCGCCCGGATCAAGTCGCCCATGCCGCTTTCCTGCACCCCGAGCGCGCGCAGGTAGGCCTGCGCTTCGTCGGGATCCAGATCGACGAGATCGCTCTCGATCTGCGCACTGATGACGACCGCCTCGCACGCCAGATGGGTGCGGACATACTCGCGGACCTTGACGACGCCGGGATTGGCGTCCGCGGCGGCGAGCTCGGCCTCGGCGACGTTGCAGGCGAAGATGGTCGGCTTGTCGGTGAGCAGGAACAGTTGCCGCGACAGCGCGCGCTCCTCGGCGGCAAGCTCGACCGTGAGTGCCGGCCTCCCCGCGTCGAGTGCGGACTCGACCTTCGCCAGCACCTCGTCTTCAACGGCCGCGGCTTTGTCCCCCCGTCTGGCGTCCTTCGACGTGCGCTCGCGCCGCTTCCGCACCGTTTCGAGGTCGGCCAGCATCAGCTCCGTATTGATCACCTCGATGTCCCGCACCGGGTCCACGGTCCCGCTGACGTGATGCACGTCCGGATCCTCGAAGCAGCGCACCACCTGGACGATCGCGTCGACCTCTCGTACATGCGTCAGGAACTTGTTGCCGAGTCCTTCGCCCTGGCTGGCGCCTTTCACCAGCCCGGCGATATCGACGAACTCGATCGCGGCGGCGATGACGACATTCGTCCTGGCGATCCGCTGAAGCTGCTGAAGACGCGCGTCAGGCACGGTGACGATGCCGACGTTCGGGTCGATCGTGCAGAACGGGTAGTTGGCAGCCTCGGCTTTCCGCGTCCGGGTGATGGCGTTGAAGAGCGTGGACTTGCCGACGTTGGGGAGACCTACGATTCCGGCTCTGAGCATGGATGGAACCTACGATGATAACATCGCGCGTTCAGCCGGGACGCGCGTGGGCCTGCCTCTCCAACCGCCGATCGAGCCGATGCTCGCGAAGCTCGCCACCGATCTTCCCGAGGGTGACGGCTTCATCTACGAGCCGAAATGGGACGGCTTCCGCGCGATCGTGTATCGCGGCGGCGGCGACGTCTACATCCAGAGCCGCGACCTGCGGCCGCTCGATCGTTACTTCCCGGAGCTGCACGACGCGTTGATCGCGCAACTGCCCGAGGGGTGCGTGATCGACGGCGAGATCGTCATCGCCACCGCCACAGGCCTCGACTTCGACGCGCTGCAGTTGCGGCTGCATCCGGCCGCGTCGCGCGTCGCCAGGCTCGCGGCGGCGACGCCGGCGTCGTTCGTCGCGTTCGACGCGCTGGCCGCGGACGGCGAGGATCTGCGCCAGTCGCCGCAGCGGGAACGGCGCGCGCGGCTCGAACGCGTCCTCGCCGGCGCCAGGCCGCCGGTCCATCTCACGCCGATGACGCGCGATCGCGGCCAGGCGGCCGAGTGGCTGTCCCGGTTCGAGGGAGCGGGGCTCGACGGCGTGATCGTCAAGCCGGATTCCGCCGTCTACGAGCCCGGCAAGCGGACGATGATCAAGGTGAAACACGTCCGCACCGCCGATTGCGTGGTGGCCGGCTTCCGCTGGCACAAGAACGGGCGCGGCACGCTGGTCGGCTCGCTGCTGCTGGGCCTCTACGACAACCGCGACCGCCTGCATCACGTCGGCGTCACGTCGGCATTCAACATGGCGGCGCGCCGCCAGCTCGTCGGGGAGCTGGCGCCGCTGCGGAGCAACGCGCTCGAGCATCACCCGTGGCGGGACTGGGCCGAGGCCGGCGCCGGCGAGATGACCCGCATGCCGGGCGGCCAGAGCCGCTGGAGCGCCGGCAAGGATCTGTCGTGGGAGCCGCTTCGGATCGAGCGCGTCTGCGAGGTCAAGTACGACCACATGCAGGGGGATCGATTCCGCCACGCGGCGGTGTTCCTGCGGTGGCGATCCGACAAGCGGCCCGCAGACTGCCGCTACGACCAGCTCGAGATCACGACTCCGTACGAGCTCGAGAAGGTTTTCGGGGCCGCCGGCCGGAGTCGCTGACGTGCCAGTCGGCGGCGATATCGTCGTTCGGATCGAGCGGTTCCTGGGGCGGCCGCAGCTCCGCCGGCACGTGCTGCAGGTTGACGCGGACCCGCGTCCACGTGTGAAAGCGGCCGCGCATCGCGTCCACGAGGACGTCCGCCGGCTGGAGGTGGGCGGCGGCGTCGGGATGGCGCTGCTTCCACCGCTCGAAACCGTCGAGCGCGTCCGACTTCTTTCGCGCGCGCCCGATCTCGACGAGCGGATGCGCCGGCGTCCGCCGGCGCGAAGGAGCGACGCGCGGACCTTCACCCGCCTGCTTGCGGTAGTGCGGCGGCCATGGCGCGTCCCCCTGCCCTTCTTTTTCCTGGCGCGCCGACAGCTCGAGCAGCGCGTCCAGCGACCCGGCGCGATCGTCGATCGCGGCGTGGCAGTCGCCGATGGCCGCGAATCGGCCGGGCATGGTCAGCAGCGTGAAGTCCCCGGGCTCGCAGGCGTCGACTTCGTCCCACGCCAGCGGTGCGGAGACGCGGGCATCGGGCCGCGGGCGCACCGAGTAGGCCGCCGCGATCGTGCGATCCTTCGCGTTCTGGTTGTAGTCGAGGAACACGCCGTGCCGCTCTTCCTTCCACCACTTGCTGGTGGCGAGCTGCGGCGCGCGCCGCTCGACTTCACGCGCCAGCGCCAGCGCCGCGCGGCGGACCTCGGTGAAGCTCCACCGCCGCTCGATGCGCACGTAGACGTGCATGCCCCTGGATCCGGAGGTCTTCGGCCATCCGGTGAGCCCCGCGTCCACGAGCGTCGCGCGGACGACGGCGGCGACCTGGCGAATCTGCGCCCAGCCGATGCCCGGCACCGGATCGAGATCGACGCGCAGCTCGTCAGGATGGTCGAGGTCGTCGTCACGAACCGGATGCGGGTGCAGCTCGAGGCAGGCGAGATTCGCCATCCAGGCGAGCGCCGCGGCGTCGCGCGGCACCACTTCCTCGGCGGTGCGCCCGGAAGGAAACTGCAGCGCGACCACGTCGATCCACGGCGGCCGGGACGCCGGCGCGCGCTTCTGGTAGAAGAACTCGCCGTCGATGCCGTTCGGATACCGCACCAGTACGTTCGGCCGGTTTCCCGCCGCGCGCAGCGCTCCGTCCGCGACCGCGAGGTAGTAGCGGACCAGGTCGAGCTTCGTCACGCCCGCGCCGGGAATCAGGATCTTGCGCGGGTTCGAGATCGGAACTTCCCGCCCCGCGGCCAGGACGATCTCGTGATCGGTGCGACTGGGCATGGTTCACGATGGATGCGGCTAGCTGCCGCCTTTCAGCAGCGCGAGCAGGTCCGCCTTGGTCAGCGGCCGATCGGGATTCGGCGCGTGCACCGTCACATGACGCTCGAAATCCAGCTTCAGTCGCTCGGTGTTGTCGACCAGCGTCCTGATCGCCGGACTGACGGGCTGGCCGGCGGCGGGCACGTTGAAGTCGCCGGTGAAGAGGATGCGCTCTTTCGGCAGGAAGGCGATGAGCATGCCGTCGCTGTGCTCGAGATCCTTCACGTGGTGCAGCTCGATCGTCCGGGCGCCGTCGGTGAGCACGCGCTTGTCGCCGGCGCCTTCCACCATGGGCTTGCGCCGTGATTTCGCGAGCGCGTCGCCGGCCAGGGTCCGCGCGTTGCCGAGCGCTCTGGCGAGGAACGCGGCATTGTTCGTGTGCGTGATGATCGTCACTCCGTCCGCCGCGAATGGCGCCAGCCCGCTCGCGTGATCGAAGTGCGCGTGCGTGTTCACCACGTAGCGGATCGGCTTCGACGGAAAGAGCCGCTTCGTCTCGCCGATCACCGCGAGCCCGCGCGCCTCGTTCTGCCCGCCCTCGAGGACCACGACCTCGTTCCTGAGCTCGACGGCGAGCGCGACGTAGCCGCCGGTGATGCGGAACACGCCGTCCGCGAGCTTCTCCGACTGCACCGCCGGCGGCGCGGGCGGTCCGGCGGGCGCCCCGCCGGGTCCGCCGGCGCGGCCGCCGCCCGCGGTGGGCGGCTGGAGCAAATCCGCCAGGTTCGGCGGATTCGCGATCGCTTCGTTCACCGTGGCCTCGAACGTCTGCATGCCGCCGCGCTTCTGGACGATGCGTCCCGGCACTTTCACGCCGTTGACGTCACGGTAGTCGCTGTAGCTCTGCTCGACGTGCAGGTCGCCCATCACGGGATGCTCGATCCACGTCTCCACCCGCTCGATCATCTGCCGATCGTTGACATAGCCGATGACGCGATAGGGCTGCCCGGACGGAGCTTTCTGGGACGGCGACCAGGTCAGCGCTGTGAACGGCTTGCCGTCGATCCGCTGAGCGCGTGCGGTGGCGTTGTTCGCCGCCGCGCCCTGGAGGAACCCCCACGGGGTGAGCCAGATCTCGACCTGCTGCGGCCACGTCGCCGTCGGCGCGATGCCCTGATTGAACGTGCCCGGCTGCGGCGGCGGACCTCCCGCCGCCGCCGGCGGCATCGTCGTGCCGATCGCACGTGAAGACGGCTGGCTGAGATCGAGCGTGCGGCGGTAGCCGGCAATCGCCGTCATCGCCAGCGGGCCGGCGATGTTCTTGCTCTGCCCGAAGTTGCCCGTCGCCGCGGCGCCCGAATAGGTGATCGAGGTCAGCGCCTCGGCTCCCATGGCCTTCTTTACGGCGGCGATGGTGCCGGCGGCGTCCTGAGCCGAGACGCCGGTCGACAACACGGCGGCGAACGCGAGTCCGATGGCGGTCTTGCGCATGCTTCCTCCAGTGGCGGCCATTATAGGTGTGCGCGGCGCCCGGTCATTCCCGGCGAATCGTGCGCGCGCGCTTGTCCGTGCGCAGGCCGAGAAATGCGGCGTGCCGGAGGTGACCGTCCGCGGTCCATTCCACGAACCGGACCTGCGCGACGAGGCGCGGCTCGACCCAGCGCATCTCGCGCATCTGCTCGGCGGTGACGCCGCCGCCCCAGCGCGAGGGTCTGGCGTTGGGCAGATCCGGGAACGGACAGCGCGCGACCTGCAGCGGCGCGAGGGCGGCGGCGACCTCACGGCGGAGCCGGGGCGTGAAGCCGGCGCGGACCTTGCCGGCGAAGCGCAGGTCGCGCCCCTCGAACACGCCCACCAGCAGCGCGTCGATGCCGTACGGCCCGGGCCGGTAGCCGCCGATGACGAACTCCTGCTGCCTGTCGAGCTTGAGCTTCACCCACGCGCCGCCGCGCTGGCCGGCGCTGTAGCGCGAGCTCCAGCGCTTGGCGATCACCCCCTCGAGGCCCAGCGCGCGTACGGCCTCGGCGACCTCGCCGGCGCTGCCCGGCAGCGGCTCCGACAGGAGCAGTCCGGAACTGCCGACGATGGCCGGAAGCTTCGCGCGCCGTTCCTTCAGCGGGCGCGCCTCGAGGCTTTCGCCGTTCACGTGCAGCAGGTCGAACGCGTAGAACACGATCGCATGGCCGGCGTGCGCCGAGCGGTGCTGCAGCGCCTGGAACGACGGGCGGCCGGCGGCGTCGACGGCGACCACCTCGCCGTCAATCACGGCGGATTGCGCCGTCAGACGGCGGCCGGCGCTCACCACCTCCGGATACGCGCGCGTCAGATCCTTGTCGTTGCGCGACCGCAGCCGGACCTCGGCGCCGTTCTTGATGACGAGCGCTCGATAGCCATCGAGCTTCAGCTCGTAGAACCAGTCGTCTCCCTCGGGGAGGCGTTCGACCAGCTCCGCCGCCATCGGCGGGATGAATTGGGCACGCATGCCGGCTCGCATTCTAGTGTGCGTTATGCTTCGCCGGAGTACCGGCGCCGCATGCCTCCACGCGACCCCCGCCGAGCGTTCACCGCCGCCGTTGACGCGCTCGCCGCGCAACTGCGCGGCGACACCAGCATCCTGGCCGCGATCCTCGGCGGCAGCCTGGCTCACGACACCGTCTGGGACAAGTCGGACGTCGACCTGGTGCTGATCACGATCGACGAAGCGAAGATCGCGGCGGACAGCATCTCGCTCTACGCCGACGGCGTGAACGTCCACGCGATGCTGATCACGCGCGCCGCGTTCCGCAAGCTGGTGCAGGGATCGCTGCAGAACTCGTTCATGCACTCGTTCCTCGCCAAGGGACGGCTGCTCTACACCCACGACCAGACGATCGCGCAGCTGTGCGACACCCTGCACACGCTGGGGGAGCGGGATCGCGAGCTGCAGCTGCTGCGGGCGGCAACCGCCGCGCTGGGGCCGCTCTACAAGGCGCACAAGTGGCTGATCACGCGCGGCGATCTGGACTACGCCGCGCTGTGGCTGCTGTACACCGCGACGCCGCTGGCGATGATCGAGGTGATCGGCGCCGGGCGCGTCGCCGGGCGCGA
This sequence comes from Vicinamibacterales bacterium, assembly GCA_035699745.1. NCBI lineage: Bacteria > Pseudomonadati > Acidobacteriota > Vicinamibacteria > Vicinamibacterales > Vicinamibacterales bacterium. The sequence goes on along the minus strand of DASSPH010000079.1, from coordinate 8,220 downwards.
GGTCATTCCGGAGGCGCTGACGTTGAACCCTGCTGTCTTTTCGGCGATCTACACCAGTCTGCTGCATCAGCCGGTGACGCGGGCCCGCATCGACACCGCGCTCGCAACCGTCGACCGCTACCTCGCCGACCGCACGCCGGCCCTGTTCGCCGCGGTCTTCAAGTACCTGCGCGACGCCGGCGAGGCGCGCGGCTGCGCCGAGATCGAGCATCACTTCACCCGGACGCTGGGCGTCGACGGCGTGACGATCGCCTGCGAGTATCTCGCCGATCAGAGACTGATCGGCAAGGTCTCGCTGCCGGTCCGGCTCACGAAGCGAAGCACGGCGATGGTGCAGGAGCTGGCATTCGTGCACCTCCAGCCGGCGGCGGACCCGCTGGACGACGAACACTGGGAACCAGGCGAGCCGGGCACGGGACGGCGATGACACGATCACGGACGGCGCGCACGACGGTGGCCGTGCAGGGGGCCCGCGTCCACAATCTGAAGAACATCTCGATCGAGATTCCCCGCGATCGGCTCGTCGTCATCACCGGGCTGTCGGGCTCGGGCAAGTCGAGCCTCGCGTTCGACACCATCTACGCGGAGGGGCAGCGCCGCTACATGGAATCGCTGTCCACCTTCGCCAAACGGTTCATCGCGCAGGTGACCAAGCCCGACGTCGACTTCGTGTTCGGGCTCTCCCCGGTGATCTCGATCGAGCAGAAGACGCTCGCGAACAATCCGCGCTCCACCGTGGGCACGATGACCGACATCGCGAGCTATCTGAACCTGCTGTTCGCGACCATCGCCCAGCCCCACTGCCCGCGGACCGGCGAGCCGACGCCGAGCCGCAGCGCGAGCCAGATTCTCGAGGCGATTCTCGCCCTGCCGGAGGGAGCCGAGATCGAGCTGCGCGCGCCGGTCTTCAAGGTCTACGGCGAGGATCTGGAGTACGTCTTCACCGAGCTGCGCAAGAAGGGCGTGCGCCGCCTGATCGTCGACGGCCGGCCGATCGATCTGTCGGAGAAGACCGAGCTGGAGGCGTCGGACGTCGAGCACATGGACGCGATCGTCGACCGGTTCGTCGTCGGCCGGCGGCACGAGAAGGCGATCAAGGCGGGGATCGCCGCCGCGCTGCTCGTCGGCGACGGGCTGATCCAGCTCCATGCCGGCAAGGGCGCGGGCAAGGCCGACGCGGAGCGCCTGTACAAGTCCGTCACGAGCCCGTCCCAGCACTTCGTCTACGGCGAGATCGGGCCGGACTTCTTCATGTTCAACAACCCCGAGAGCGCGTGCCGTACGTGCGGCGGCCTCGGTGTGGACAAGCTCACCCACCCGGAGCTGCTGGTTCCGGATCCCAGGCGCAGCATTCTCGGCGGCTGCTTCGTGCGCGAGGCGTTCAAGTACAACCCGGACACGTGGGACGGCCGCCTGATGTACAGCCTGTCCCGGAAGCTCGGATTCGGTCTCGATACGCCGTGGACGCAGTTGCCCGAGCACGTGCGGCACGCGATCCTTTACGGGATCGAGCCGGCGAAGGTGCGCATCGCCTCCCCGCCGGAGGCGAAGGTGAAGCTGCCGCCCGACCAGGAGGGGCGCGAAGTCGGCTTCGGCGGCATCGCGCGCCGGATCGAGCGGTACTACCGGCGCTACCGGCAGCGCGGCGAAGTGAACTCGCGCATGGAAGCGTGGCTCGACAAGGTGATGGTCGAGCACGTCTGCCCGGACTGCAAGGGCGCGCGCGTGCGCGCCACGCGGCTGCTCTTCACCATTGCCGGACGGACGCTCTACGACGTCGGGCAGCTGAACTTCGACGAGCTGCAGGCCTTCCTGCAGACGATCAAGCCGTCCGGCCGCGGCGCCGACGCCGGGCGCCAGGTCCTCAACGAGATCCGCGCACGGCTCCAGCTGCTGCTGGGGATCGGTCTCGACTACCTGAACTTCAACCGCCGCTCCGGCACGCTCTCGGGCGGCGAGTCGCAGCGCATCCGGCTGTCGACACAGATCGGCTCCGGCCTGATGGGCATGCTCTACGTGCTCGACGAGCCGAGCATCGGGCTCCACCCCAAGGACAACGCCAAGATGATCGCGACGCTGAAGAGCCTCCGCGACATCGGCAACACCGTCATCGTCGTCGAACACGACGAGGACACGATCCGCGCCGCCGATCACGTCATCGAGATGGGACCGGGACCGGGCGTCCACGGCGGGCGGGTCGTCGCCGAGGGCACGCTCGCCGACGTCATGAAGTGCAAGGCGTCCCCGACCGGCCAGTTCTTCTCGGGCAGGCGGGCCATCCCGGTGCCCGGCCGCCGGCGCGGCGGCAACGGCCACTCGCTCCTCATCCGCGGTGCGCGCGAGAACAATCTGAAGAACATCGCGGTCCGGATCCCGCTCGGAAAGCTGGTCGCCATCACCGGCGCGTCGGGGTCCGGCAAGAGTACGCTGATCAACGAGATTCTCTACAAGGCGCTGTGGAAGCGGCTCGAAGACACCCGCACGCTGCCCGGCGCGCACGACGGCGTCGACGGCCTCGAGCACGTCCACAAGGTGGTGAGCATCGACCAGTCGCCGATCGGCCGCAACAGCCGCTCGAACCCCGCGACCTACGTCGGCTTCTACGACACCATCCGCGATCTCTTCGCGGCCGCGCCCCTTTCGGTCGAGCGGGAGTACCAGCCCGGACGCTTCAGCTTCAACGTGAAGGGCGGCCGCTGCGAGGAGTGCCAGGGCGAAGGCTCGATCACCACGCAGCTCTACTTCATGCCGGACGTCGAGGTGACGTGCGGCGCCTGCAAGGGGGCGCGATTCAACAGCGACACGCTGGAAGTCACCGTCCGCGGCAAGACGATAGCGGACGTGCTCAACATGTCGATCGAAGAAGGAGTGACGTTCTTCAAGACCGAACCGGCGCTGGCGCGCAAGATCGAGGTGCTCGACGCGCTCGGGCTCGGCTACCTCACCCTCGGGCAGTCCTCGACGACCCTGTCAGGCGGCGAAGCGCAGCGCATCAAGATCGCGACCGAACTGAGCAAGCTGCAGCGCGCGAAGCACACCGTGTACATCCTCGACGAGCCGACGACCGGGCTGCACCTGGCGGACATCGAGCGGCTGCTCCTGGCCTTGAACCAGCTGGTCGACGCGGGACACACCGTGATCCTGATCGAGCATCACATGGACGTCATCAAGACCGCCGATCACGTCATCGATCTCGGGCCCGAAGGCGGGCACGCCGGCGGGCGCGTCGTCGCCGCCGGAACGCCGGAGGACGTGACCCGCAGCAAGGCTTCCCACACCGGGCGCTTCCTCAAGACGCATCTGGCCGCCCGGACCTGATCCACTCGGCGAGCGCCGGCGGGTAGGCCGAGTGCTCGTCGCCGGCGAGCATCGACCAGACCAGCGCTCCCTCGTAGCCCGCCTGCTTCGCCGCGTCGAGCACGTCGCGGAGACGCGCGCTGCGCCCCGAGAATTCCCCGAGAATGGCGGGACGGTCGTCGAGCCCGAGTTCGCTGACCGGCCGCCGCAGCGCGTCCCAGCCGAAACGGTCGTACCAATGCACCTGGTAGAAGTCGAGCTCGAGCCCTCTGACCAGATCGAGGTTCCACGTCCCGGCGGAGCCGACCGTGACGGGCTGTCGGGCCGCGTCGTGGATGCAGCGCACCGCCTCTCTGAGAAAACCTTGCATGGCCGCGAACGGAATCGCCCGTTTGCGGGAGAACAAGCCACCGCGCAGGCACCACTCCGGCTCGTTCATCACGTCCCAGGCGACGATGGCGGGCTCGTCGGCGAACGCCGCGACGATCGGCCGGACGACGCGATCGACCAGGATGGCAGCGTCCCCTGCCTCTGCAATCAGATGCGATCGTCCGCCGAGCTGAACGCCGTCGACGATCTGTTGCGGCGCGCAGAGGTGAAAGTCGAACAGCACGGGCATCAGACCGACGTCGTGCCGGCGCGCCGCGGCGACCAGCGCCGCGGCGTCAGGCAGAACGGCGGCGTCGATCGACGCCGGCACGCCGTGCGCATCGAACAGCACGCCGGATCGCAGATCGCACAGTAGAAACACGCGCACCACCCGGATGCCGTCGCCGGCGAGCGTCGCGAAAGCGCGATCGAGCGCCTCGAGCGACGCCGGCTGCCGTGCCAGGCCGACGTCCGGGTACCACGCGCTCGCGCCGATGTCCGTCCCGTAGCCGACCCAGGGAAGATTGACGCCGACGACAAAGCGATCGGGATCGGGCGTACGCCACATGCGCGACACAGGTTACCGCGGCCCGCCGCCTGCATCGACGGCCGACACCCACGAACTCCCGAGTCCGGTCACCTCGCGGTGCGGACGACGCGCGACGTCAGCGGCCGAGCCCGGCCGTCTCAATGGCATCCTGACGGGTGATAATGGCCGCGAGGTGACCGTGATGACCCGCTGTGCGCCGACGATCGCGCTGCTGGCGGCGCTTCTGCTCGCGGACGGCCGCTTGCCGGCCGGCGCGCAGGAGTTCCGCGATCTGTTCAACGGCCGCGATTTGGCCGGGTGGGTCAACGTGAACACCGCGCCGGACACCTGGCGGGTGCGGGACGGCGTGTTGATCTGCTCGGGCCGTCCGATCGGCGTGATGCGCAGCGCCAGGGAGTACGAGAACTTCGTGCTGCACATCGAGTGGATGCACACCGAGCCGGGCGGCAACTCGGGGGTGTTCATCTGGAGCCGGGCGACGCCCGATCCGGAGAGCCGGCTGCCCGACGGCGTCGAAGTGCAGATGCTGGAGCTGGACTGGCCGAAGCTGAACACCCGGGACGGCCGTGTGCCGCCGGTCGCGTACGTGCATGGAGAATTGTTCGGCGTCGGCGGCGTCAAGACGGTTCCCGACAACCCGCGCGGCGAACGCAGCATGTCGATCGAGAATCGCGCGAAGGGACGCGGCGAGTGGAACACCTACGACGTCGTCGCCGTCGATGGTGTCGTGAAGCTGGCGGTGAACGGCGTGTTCGTGAACGGCGTCAGCAAATCGACCCAGAAGAAGGGCTACCTCTGCCTGGAATCCGAGGGAGCGGAGATTCACTTCCGCAATATCCGGATCATGGAGCTGCCGAGAGGAGTCAGCTAGATGGCGGACGTGAAGAACCCCGGCGTCGCGGCGGTGCTCAGCGCGTTGGTTCCCGGCATCGGCCAGTTCTACAACGGCGACTTCCTCCGCGGGATCTTCTGGTTGATCGTCACTCCGGGCTTATGGATCGGCTCGGGCGGCCTGCTCGGCTGGATCTGCCACGTGATCGCCGCGATCACCGCCTACAACCGCGCTCGCCGCAAGAACGCGGTCCGGCTCCTCGTGCCGTAGCGCCGCGGCCGAATGATGGAGCCGTGGACGCGCTGATCAGGAACCGTGAGGTGGTCGAGGTCCCGGCGCCCCTGGGGCATCACGGCATCGTGCTGCGCGCACGATCGAACGCGCCGGCGTGCTCCAGCGTGTACTCCGCGATGGTTCGCTCGGCGGAACCTGCCCTGCCGGTCACGGTGACGTGAACGCGCGTCGCGGGAAGCGCGCGGAGCTGTGCCGCCGGGAACGCGTTCAGGATCTCCAGCTGCCCCGGCCGCACGGTGACGTCCGACACGCGGCGGATCTCTTCGCCGGAGGCGCGGCGCGTCACGACGCTCACCGTCTCGACGCCGGTGAAGTCGGCGCGGATCCGCGACACGACCAGGTCGTCGTCGGCCCATACCGCGCAGGGGACGATGCCGGAGCCTTCGAGCGTGAACATCCGGATGCGCACGCCGTCGGCGGCCAGGCGATTGAGGATGGCGTCGGTGACGATGGTGTGCAGCCGGCCCTGGCGTGCCATCGCCGCGATGCCGCGCGCCAGCGCCTCCCCCGCCTCGAGCTGCCGCGCGCACTCGGCGCAGGTGAACACGTGGTCTTCGATGCGCGCTTCGTCCGCGCCGCTCAACTCGCCGGCCCAGTAGTCGGCGACGTCGGCGAAGGCAATGGGCGCGCCGCAGCGCATTCCGGTCATGTCGTCCTCGCTCCGTGCAGGCCGACGCAGTCGCGCAGGCGCTCGAGCGCGCGATGGCGTGCAACCCGAACCGCGGCGCCGGTCAGTCCGAGATCCGCGGCAATGTCCGCCGAGCTCTTCTCGGCATAGAAGGTCAGCACCAGCACGCGGCGGTCGCGCTCGGCGAGTTGACGCAGGCAGCGCTCCACCGCCCCGATGTCCGTCGCGTCCTCGGTCGCCGCGGCGTAGAGTTCCGGCACGTGGAACTGCGACGTCAGATGCTCCCGGCGCCGGGTCTTGCGCTCCGCGGAACCGGCCAGCATCCGGCTCGTGCCGAGAATGAAGGAGCCGATCTCGTCGGGATTCCGGACTTCGCCCGCGCGCAGCCGTTCGATGGTGAGGAGCAGGACCTCCTGCGCGAGGTCGTCGGCGGCCGCGGCGTCGCGCAGGTGCTTGATGCCGTACAGCCGCACGCGGCGCGCGAAGCGCCGGTACAGCTCGGCCTCTGCCGCCTGCGCCGAACCGGGTGACGCCGTCGCGATCGCTTTCGCGACGTCGGCGTCGCTCGCGGTGGCCGGACCCGCGCCTGAGATCTCCTGCACGACTGGGACGCTAACAGCCGTCCCAGCCGTGGTCAAGTCGCGCCGCGCCGTCGCGGCAGCGTGTCAGCGCGTCGGCGGCCGCTTGCCCAGATTGCTCCTGGTCGGCGGGCCGCTGACCCAGTTGACGTCCCACCCCGCGTCCACGGTGATGAAGACGAGCGCGTCGTCGGACGCCCACGCCTGGTGGTGCATGCGCGCGGGCAGGTAGTTGAAGCCGCCCGGGCCCAGCTCGTGCCGCGCCCCTTCGTGCTCGAAGACGAACGTTCCCTTGATCACCGTGTGAGTCTCGTTGGCGCTGTGCCAGTGCATCGGCACGTGGATCTGCCTGGGGATGCGAATCAGGAGCTGCGTCGCCTGCGTCTTCGGATCGACGCGCAGGATCGCCGCCTGCGGCGAGTCGGCGCCGAGCTCCGGAACCATGATTTCCCACTTCAGATCGTCGTACGCCGTGCTGGCGCTGGTCTTCGGCGCGCCCTGATGCGGGTGCGCGGGCGCCTGGGCGGCGAGTGTGAGCGCGAAGAGAAGGCTGGCGATCGTGAACATGTCGGTGCGACTCCTTGTTGGACGCCGTGGTTTCGTGCGTTCTGACAGGAAGTGCCGCGACCGGCGGGAGCGTTACAGGCGACCTTCACCGGTGTCCTGAGTGATGGCGCGTCCGCGCCGGGAAGACGCGCCGCGGCAGGATGCCCCGGCGTCGACTAGAATGGGCTGCCCGCGGTGATCACCGGCCTGGTTCTGGTCTCGCTGTCGCTCGATGCGGCTGCCGCCGATGCTGAGGGTGTGCTGAGGCTCGTCTGAGTCGCCATCGATCGAGCCGCGGCTTGGGGTCGATCAGGGAGGATGTATGCGCCGCGTTCTGCTCGTGGTGATGGTTCTGCTGCTCGCCGGTCACGTTACGCGTGTCACCACTGCAGAACAACCGTCGAAGGCGCCGGCGCCTGGTGCGCAGTCCCGGTCGCCTTTGGAGGGCGTCTGGAAGGTCGTCGAGCTGTCAACGCGAGCGCCTGGAGCGGACTGGACGGCCGCCACCCCGCCGTACTTGAGCGTCTACATCTTCACGCCCAGGCACTACAGCTACATCTTTGCGCCGGGAGCGGGACCGCGACGGTTGTTCGCCGGTGGTCCCGGTCAACCGTCGGACGCGGAAAAAATCGCGGCGTATGACTCCATCGTCGCCGGCGCGGGGACCTACACGCTCGAGGGGACCACGCTGACGATGACGGCCGTCCTGCATAAGAATCCCAACGAAATGACCGGCGAACCCATCAGGTACAGTGTCGAGATCGAAGCCGATCGCGTGCGGATGACGATTGCCAATCCGCCGTTCGCGCCGGGCCGTGAGCGGCGCACGCTGCTCGCGCGAGTCGAGTGAGACACACGCATGCGCCGGTCGGGGCCGCCGCCGGCGAATCTTGACCGCAACTGGCGCGTCGCCGACCGACGGCGTCAGCGCACCTTCATTACGATGAAGGTGAGATCGTCGTACTGCTCCGCCTCGCCGATCCACTCTTTCAGCTCCGCGGAAAGACGCGCGCCGATCTCGTTCGCCGGGAGGTGAGCGGTCCGGCGGAGCAGCACCTGCAGGCGTTCCTCGCCGAACTCCTCGTTCTCAGGACTGTGCGCCTCGGGAACGCCGTCGGTGAAGGCG